>JAAYXY010000033.1 GCA_012515645.1 Candidatus Peribacteria bacterium
AGTTCGCTTTTGAGCCTAAAGACCACGTTACACTCGGAGAAGCGCTGGATATTATCGATATACCGCGCGGCGTGAAGGTATCCGGTGCGCGGAGTTACTTTCTTAAAGGCGACGGCGCGCGCCTGCACCACGCGGTGCTGCGCCTGACCATGGACCACCTGACCAAGAAAGGATGGACGCTCTTCAGTCCGCCGCTCATGGCAACATACGACTGCTTTATGGGCACCGGGTTCTTCCCGGGTGTAGACCAGAAGAATATCTACGCCGTCGGCGGACAGGATGACGCAAGCGCTCCCATAGAACACGACGGCACATACCTGATCGGCACGTCCGAAGTTTCTGTATGCAGTTATCACAAAGATGAAGTGCTGCGGGCAGATGACCTGCCCCGGCGCTACGCCGGCTACAGTGCGTGCTTCCGCCGGGAAGCCGGCACGTATGGCAAAGATACACATGGCCTCTATCGCGTGCACCAGTTCGAGAAGGTGGAACAGGTGGTGCTGTGCCGGGCAGACCAGGACGAAGCCATGGAACTCTTTATGGAAATCCGCAGAAACGCGGAGGATATATTGCAAGCACTCGCGCTGCCGTACCGGATCATCGATGTCTGTACCGGCGATATGGGCAAGGGCAAGGTGTACATGCAGGATATTGAAACGTGGATGCCCAGCCGCCAGAGCTACGGCGAAACGCACTCCTGCTCATACCTGGGCGATTTCCAAGCACGAAGACTGAATATTAAGTACGAAGAGAATGGTGAGAAGTGGTTCGTGCATACACTCAACAACACCTGCGTCGCCAGCCCGCGCATCCTGATACCCCTGCTGGAAATCTACCAGAATAAGGACGGCAGCATCACGGTGCCGGAGGCATTGCGACCGTACATGGGGGGGCAGGAGAAGATTGGGGGGTAGGATTAGGATTAGGGATGGGAGTAGGGAGACCGTACGGTGGGCGTTGCTCTTGATGCATATTTCGACTATAATGCTTTGATGCAAACACAAAAAAACACTGCTCTTCGATGCCGCCTGGCTGCCATTGCCGCCATTGTTGTCGTTACCGGAACAATCATGTTCTCGCAGGCAACACTCACGGGGCAGCTGACTGATCCGGAGCGGGCGTACACGGACACGGAGCGCAGCGAACGCCAGTTACAGGTGCTGCGCAATGCCAGAGCAGAAATCGCATCTATAGAAGCACTCTTCTCTAAAGAAGAAACAGATTCGGGCATGCATGCCGCAGCGCCGGAACCGAGCAACCTGATCATGGATATTCTCGATGAGATCGCACGGTGGTTTGGGGTACAACGGTAGGGAGGCGACGTGATATTCGGAACGGATATGGAATGTGTTTTTGTCTGTATAGAAGTATTTTCCGCATCCCTCACTTCTCACTTCTCCCTTCTTCCTTCATCATGCCTGCAGCATGCGGATCCTCTTCACCCGTTTTCCCCTGGAGAGCGCCAAGGGCGGCGCCGAGCGCCAGACGCTCGCGCTCATGCGCGGCCTGCGCGACCGCGGCCACGAGGTGGCGTTCCTGGGCAGTTGCCCCGTGCTACTCCAGTGGTGCAAAGAAGTAGGTATCACAGCAACAGAACTGCAGATCGGTCCGCCGCCGGTAACCAAGTGGAGCGCAGTGAGCTTTGCATGGAGACAGTTTGCCATGCGGAAACAGCTTGCAGCCCATTGTTCCCGGCTTGATGTTGACGCAGTTTTTATGCTGAGCCTGAGCGAAAAACTCCTGCTTACTCCACTGCTCGCGGCGCACGACTCCCCGCCGCGAATGTTTTGGTTGGAACACGATCCTGTCAGTCGATGGTTCACCCACAACCCCTGGCTGCCGCGGCTGCGCGTACTGAGCCGCGAGGTGATGACTGTTACTGTTTCCGCTTTGAGCAGGAAAATCTATATTGAACTGGGCTGGGATCCGCAAGCGACCGTTGCCATTGCGAATGGGATTGATGTTGGGGGTAGGGAGTGGGGAGTGGGGAGTAGAGGGCGGGGGACGGAACTCCCAATCTCCCAATTCCCAATTCCCTACTCCCTACTCCCTACTCCCAAATACCACATCGGCACCGTCGCCCGCCTCGCTCGTGAAAAAGGCATAGACATCTTGCTCCGTTCCGTTGAACATCTGCCCAATACAGAACTCTACATTGCGGGCACGGGGCCGGAAGAAAAAGATCTGCGAGCTCTCGCTGCAGAGACGGACATTGCAGAGCGCGTCCATTTTGTGCGGCGCGTCGATGACATCAACACGTTTTACCGTTCGCTCCATATATTCGTGTTGCCTTCCCGCACACACGACCCCTTCGGCCTCGCTGCCGCGGAAGCAATGGCTGCGGGCGTACCAACCGTCGTTACCGATGCCTGCGGCATTGCTGCGCACCTGCGCGATGACGAGGCTCTGGTCGTGCCTTCAAATTCCCCAGGAGCCCTAAGCGAAGCCATTTTGAAGCTTGGGAACGCAGAGCTGCGTACCAGGATGGGCAGCGCCGGAGCGCAGGCCATCCGCGCACGGTTCACGGCGGAGCAAATGGTGGACGCGTATGTGCAGCTTTTCTTGCAACACACAGCAAAAAATCGCTCTCCTAAAAAAGGCTGAGAACCTCTGCACGTTTACGGTATACTTCATCACCCATGCGTGTACCGTGGCTGAGGAGAAAAGGCATGCCCATTCTGTACGTACTCACCGTGCTTCTTTTGGGCGCCTCGGAACCAGCGCTCCATACGCATACATTTGAAGATCCTATTGATGCCGTAAGTTTGCAGCTCCCTGATAGGCAAGTAGCAATGGAAGTGCGGGGCTGGGCAGGAACTGCATGGACGCAATGGTATGAACTGGAAGCCGAAGATGAAGCGGATCCGTTGATGTTGGAATCCAACCTCGTTCTCTTCCCTCAAACGGTACACCGCATCCAGGTGCGCGGCAGCGATGGATATGCCATGCATCCTGTGCGCGTCAGCAGCGTTCCTCCGCGGTATGCCGTTGCGTCCATATCGGCGACAGCCGCACCGCGCATTCTCCGGCGATCCGAATGGGGTGCGGATGAAAACTTCTTGTTCTCCGCCCCGGTATCCGAGCGTTCCGAAGAACCGACAAAAATAGAGCGGCAGGAAGAAAGCACTCCTTCCATACGTGTGCGCAACTGCCAGACCGCCCAGCAATTGTATCCGGAAGAATTCCGCCTGGCCCGCACGCAAACGCAGGACGCAAGCGGGCGCACGTACCGCTGGCCGCAGCAGTATTCGCCATCCGTACAACTGTTAGTGGTACACCATACGGCACAAAGAACCATTGGCGACGAGCGCCCGGGGTATGAACGCATGCGTGCTCTGTACACATACCATGCCAACACCCTTGGATGGGGCGACGTGGGATACCACTACATCATTGATGAAAACGGGCAGATTTACGAAGGGAGGGCCGGCGGCAACGGCATAGTGGGAGGGCACGCGTACTGCGCGAATATCGGAACCGTCGGCGTCGCCCTCATGGGGAACTTCGACCTGGAGATCCCTGCGCAGGCACAGGTGCGCAGCCTGCAGTGGCTCCTGAAAACCCTCGCTGATACGTACGACATAGACCTGAATACGAACGTGGACTTCCACGGCGTTTCCATGGATCCGATCGTGGGACACCGCACGCTCATGGCAACGGCATGCCCGGGATACTTTATGTACCAGGCTCTCAGTCAGGTACGCCAAAACGTGCGCAGCGGCAACACAAACAGATCTGTCACCTTCCCCCGCCCGCGGCGCACTGCGGAAACGGAAGATTCCCAAACCCCTGCAGTGGCAATGCAAACCGAAGGTATACGTGCCATTGGGTCCACCACCATCACCGGCGCACCGGGAGGACAGACACGCCTGACGCTGTTTTATACCTCTGGAGACGCGTTCGGACAGCGCCGCGACCGCATTGCCGATGTGGAACGTTCACACTCACGCATCGGCGTGTGGCAAGACATGGGCGACGGCGAAGAAATGCGTGTGCGGCGCGAGCTCCTGCTGCCGCAACGCATGCAGAAACATGAGACCATTACGCTTTCCGTGCGCATACAACTCCCACGAGAAGAAGGCAGCTTCCAGCTGCGCATTGGTGATGTTCTGTACACCCTCAATGCCACCGGCAGGCAGCGCACCGCGTTGCCCCTGCGCGCCGTCGCTCCTCCTGCCGCCCAAACCAATGCAGTAACGCCGCAGGCAAACATTGTCCGTCCACGTCCGACTGCAACGGTTGCCCAAACGTCCGTTGCCCGAACCGCCACTGCGAGACAGAGCCTGAGAGATACTACCGCGATCCGCATTCGCCTGGGGTACAGCGGCGACACGGCAACCGTTCTCTCCGCAGGCGGTCTTACGCTGCGCGCAGGGGATACTTCGTACACACGCATTGACCTTTCCCGCGAAGGCGATAGCTGCATCGCACGGGAATCCGGTACCGTACTGGGGCGGGGCATCGTGCGCATAACTCCCGGTGACGGCATCACCACCGTCGCCAGCTGGCAACGTGCCGCCAACCGTTTCCGGGGCGTCCTGGAATGCCGCATCGTCGACGGCGAGCTGGTACTCATTAATGAAATCCCGATGGAAGACTACATTGCCGGACTTGCAGAAGAACCGGACAGCGAACCGTACGAAAAACAGCGGGCTTTTGCCATTGCGGCACGGAGTTACGCAGCACACTACAGGGAACCCAGCAATACCAAGTTCCCCGGCATGCCATACCACGGCGATGACAGCCCCGCGCGGTTCCAGGCGTACCACGGCGCACACTTTGAATCCTCTAATCCCCAATGGGTTCGCGCGGTTAAAAGCACGGCAGGGATTGTCGTTAAAAAGGATGGCAGTACTGTTCGGACCGCGTACTTCTCTTCCGATGACGGCCGCACCCGTTCACCGGAAGAAGTGGGCTGGCCTAACTTTCCCTTTGCGGAAGTGTTCAGCAGCAAGCCCGATCCGTGGTGTGCCGGTCTGCCCATGTGGGGCCACGGCGTCGGCATGTCGGGGTGCGGAGCCAGGGGGCAGGCACTGGAAGGCAAAACAGCAGAAGAGATCCTGGAGTACTACTACCCGGGAACAGTGCTGGAACAACTATGACACCAACATCACTACGCCCATCACCACGATGCCGCTCGCAAGGAGCAGTTTCCATAGCGACTGCTGCCGTTCATGGAGAAAGGTATAACTGAATACGGCGGCAAAGAGGATGCTGGTGCGTTTGACGGCGATCACATGTGGAGCCGGTCCTGCAGCAATCGCCATGAACGTGGTGAAATCCTGCACAATGGTCACCAGGGCAAAAATCAACAAGAGTCGCATCATGGGTACTGTGATCCGCGTGCGATTGCGCTGCATGCAGGAAAAAGCGGCGTTCCACACAAACGTTCCGGTTGCCGCAAGCGCTAGGACTGCGAATGGGTGTGGGAAACGCAGCAACACTTCTTTTATGGCCGCTACGTTCACCCCCAGCACCAGTACTCCCAAAAGCGTGTACCACGGCCACGGCTCGCGCCATGCCTGCCAGTTGCCGCGATACAGGTAAAACAGCCCCGTCGTTACCACGAAGATCCCCATGACGTGTGCAGGGAGGAATACGTTCCTAAAAAAGATCGCCGAAACCACCAGCGTCGAGAGTGTGGAAATGGCTGCGAGCGGTTTTACAACGGTGACCGGCGCCCTCTGGCTGGCATAGGTGAGCAGGTACATCGTCCAGGGTATAACAGCCAGAGGCAACACCAGATACAGCCGCCACCAGATTTCCGACCATGGATACGTAACCTGCGTGAGCATCCACAGGAAGAACGGAACGCCCCATGCCGTGACCGCCGCAGTCGTAGTGCTGCTGGCAATGCCTCTGCTCATGCGTGCAAGCAGCCACATCCAGGCGTACAGCACGGCCGAGATCAGAGCGAGAAGAAACCACATGGGTGCATTCTAGCAGTGCTATGACGCTGTGCATTTGCTACAGTGCGGCTATAGGAAACCATTCCTTGTAAATACCGCATTTGGTTTACAATTTTGTTTACAATTAAAAAAACTTTGTTTACAATCTTGTTATGGATAAGAAAGACTCAATACTCTCTATAGCTCGGAAGGAGGGAAAGATAACATCGCAAGGCATCGCGAAAAAATTTGGCGTGAGCAGGCAGTATGCACAAAGAATGTTGCATGATCTGGTAAAGGAAGGGTTGCTGATCCAATTGGGTTCTACAAAGGCCGCTTCCTATGTCCCCCCTGCCTATGCGGGCAACGTCGAATGGAGTTTTCGCAAAAGATTCCCCAATCGGAATTTAGCTGAACATGAGGTGCTGGACGACATAGAAGGACGAGCGCAATTCCGGCGATCTCTACCGGAGAATATTCGTAGTATTTTTGAGTATGCCTTTTCTGAGATGCTCAACAATGCAATTGAGCACTCACAATCAGAGAATATTCACATTGAAGTAGAAAAAAGAGAGAGCACGCTCATTTTTCAGGTGAATGATTTCGGGATTGGCGTCTTTCGCAACGTGATGCAGCAGCGCAGACTCAAGTCAGAATTAGAAGCAGTACAGGATTTGCTCAAAGGAAAAACAACGACACAGCCACGAGCACATTCGGGAGAGGGTATCTTCTTTACATCAAAAATTGCAGATGTGTTTAGCCTGGAAAGTTTCGGCTATAAATTAACAATCAATCATTTGGTCGATGACATCTTCTTTGAAGTAGTAAAGCCCTCCAAGCGAGGAACGAAGGTGTTCTTCCAAATCGCGTGTGATTCGCAGCAGCATCTCAGTGATATTTTTAAAGAGTATCAGACAGATCCGGAGGAACGCGGTTTCGATAAAACTGAGATTCAGGTTCACCTCTATACAATGGGAACCATTCATATTTCCAGATCCCATGCCCGCAGAGTGCTGGCCGGTCTGGAGAAATTTAAGTCCATTGTCTTGGATTTTGAGAAAGTGCCGAATGTTGGGCAGGCATTCGCGGACGAAATCTTCCGGGTGTTTAGAAATAGATATCCCACTATTCAGATCACACCGGTAAACATGAATGACGCTGTGCGGTTTATGGTAGAGAGGGTGGGGAAGGAATAAGTCCCCAGCCGCACGGTGACACCCAATGCAAAAACAGACTAGCCGCATTCGTATCGCGTGCGGCTGTCCGCCTCATTCCGCGCTCGTCATCACCCTATAAATAATCTCCGCCACTTCGCCGCGTGTAAGGAGGTAAGCGGGATCCTGCGCGGACGAGGGAAGGGCATCGATATCCCGAATAGCCTGCATGTACGGCTGGAACCATGGGTCGGTTCCAGGTTCCTCAGTCGTTAACTCAAACGCCTTGGCTACGATCTTGGCCGCTTCCGCCGTGTTGATCTTATCTGCAGGGCGGAATGTGCCATCCGGATGACCGTGCACGATACCGAAGCGGCGGGCAGTGCAGGTGTAGGGCATGAACCAGTCGTCCGCCTGCACATCGGAGAAGGGAGAAACTGAACTGAGCACCGGGCATTCCCCTATTCGCGCCTCATCGAATACAGCATTCATGATGATCTTGGTAAATTCTGCGCGGTTGATCGGATCATTCGGGCGGAATGTGCCATCGGGGTAGCCGGAGGCGATGCCGTGATCGAGGAGGTATTGGATGGCGGGAGTGTTCTCTATTGGGCGAATATTAAACAAAGCTGTATACATCAAATCAAAATCTATATGCAGGCCATCATCAAACACACCAACTCGATATACCTCTTCCCCATAAACAAGCACATATGAAGTGATGCTATCTAAACTACAATCCTCTTGTATCTCAAATATCTGAATGCCGTTCGCTTCCTTGCTTCCCTTAAGCTCGTAATTCGGATCTCTTCCAAACGGTCCTTCTTTTTCTTGTTGACCGCTAAATGTGTAACACAGATGACTTACATATTCATCTATAGAATGCGCATTCTCTATTTTTTGTAAGAAAAAGAGAAAATAGTCAAACTGACCCCCGTTATAAACTGCATGTGATGAAATGATTTTAGTATTTGGATCAACTTGGGCACTCGCAGGTAATGGCAATTCGAATGGTGTCCCTGGAATTTCTTGATGAGACCAACTTTCAGGAATGCTATACGCTCCGTCCAAATAACTTACTGCTTCAGTATTCCCCAACGGCCAAACTGCTAGAAAGAGAAGGGCAATGGCTTTGATCAACATCATCGAATGCGGTAAATGGTAAATTTTTCAGCACTATTGAAAGTAGTATATAGGATTTTTCTGTAAGCAGGTGTTTTCAGTGCAGCAGCATTAGAATCGAATACCCAAACACCATCTTCTGCAATTTTTCCGATAATCATCGTATGACGAGAACCGAACGCTCCACCGTTTATTTGAATGCAGTCCCCGGCTTTTATGTTAGATGATTTCAGTATTGATTCAAATTCAAACGCGGGGCTTCCCTCATTAGTTAAACTAATAACTGCATTGGAATTATTCCATGA
>JAAYXY010000034.1 GCA_012515645.1 Candidatus Peribacteria bacterium
ATGCTGCGTCGTTTCTGCGTTAGTACCGTGAGCATGCGTGCAATCTGTCGTTTTTCGCGCTTGTAGAGCGCTGAATTCTTCTCCTTGCCCATGCGGATACCCATGGACAATTTCGCCACCGTTGCGCGTTGTTCGCGCACATCGCGACGCACGTCGTCAACCGACATATTGAGGAGCTCTTTCATGGAAGCGTGCTGAGCCATATTAGTGCGTTATGCGGGTAACAACTTTCGTTTTCATGGGTAATTTGTAACCGGCAAGCAACAAAGCGTGGCGCGCAGCCTCTTCCGACAAGCCGTCCATCTCAAACAGGATCGCACCCTGTTTGACTACGGTTGCAAAGTACTCGGGTGCGCCCTTACCTGAACCCATGGGCACTTCCGCGGCCTTCTTGGAAACCGGCCTGTCCGGGAAAATGCGAATCCATATCTTGCCGCCGCGCGCAACGCTACGCGTCATGGCGCGGCGTGCCGCCTCGATCTGCCTGGCAGTGAGTTCTCCTGTGGTCTGCGCTTTGAGTCCGATGGAACCAAACGCCAGGTTGTGACCGCGCTGCGCCTTGCCTTTGAATGCACCACGCATCCGCTGCTGTTTCCGGTGCTTGAGCTTCTTGGGTTCCAGCATGGCAATATTTAGGAGGAAGCACTGAGGAGATCCGAGGACTGCGCTTGTTGGATTTTCTTAAACACCATTCCTTTGTAGATCCACACTTTGATGCCGATGGTGCCGTACGATGTCATGGCATGACGCCTGGCATACTGCACATCGGCACGCAGGGTCTGCAAAGGAACATTGCCTTCTTTGAAGAGTTCTTTCCGCGCGATTTCTGCGCCGTTCAAACGGCCAGAGACTTTGATTTTGATACCGCGCGCGCCGGATTGCATCGCCTTCTCTATAGCCATTTTGGCAGCACGACGGTACGGCATGCGCCGCTGCACCTGGCCCTGGATCGTTTCGGCAATCACATGGGCATCCGCATCCGGATTGCGCACCTCTTGGATCGTCACCTCAAAATGACCACCAAACGTCCGCTCCATTTCCTTGCGCAGTTCTTCTATCGCCGCACCCTGCTTGCCGATGATCACACCGGGCTTGCTGGTGTGAATGGTCACGTTCGTGCGTTTGTCACGCTCTATCTCGATTTTGCTTATACCGGCATCGGGCAATTTTTTGCCAAGAAATCGCCTGATCTGCACATCCTCCATGAGGAGCGAGCGATACTTGTGCCCGCGTGCGAACCAGTTGCTGTCCCACATGCGGATGACACCGAGACGGAAGCCGTTGGGGTTGACTTTTTGACCCATGAGGTTTTACGAGGTTGAGGTAGCAGAACGCTTTGCGCGACCCGCCGTCCCCGGCGCTGATGCACCAGGCGTACGTTTCGCACGCTTGCGAGGCGATTGTGCAGGCTTTTTGGGTTTCTGTGAAGAAGATTCCTTGTTTTTCTGCACCGTCGTCGCACGTATAGAGGATTTCTTCTTCGCCGATGACTTCGAAGAAGACGCGTCCTGAGCCTCCTGCGGCTCTGCCGGTACTCCGCTGATACCGAGTGTCAGCGAAATATGCGAGAGGAATTTGCGCATGGGCCGCACACGCCCGCGTGCCATTGGCACGCCGCGGTGGTACGACTGCGCCTTGTTCACCACGAGGGATGTGATGACGAGTGTAGAGGGATCCTGGTTATCGTTATGGTGCGCATTCGCCACCGCACTCGCCAGCAGCTCTTCTAGAATGCGTGCAGCTTTCTTGTTCGTCCTCTGCAGGCACACCTGCGCATCAGCGACCGTCAGGCCGCGTACCATCCCTGCGACCAGGTTGGCTTTTTTGGGAGCGATACGAACGGAGTGGAGTGAGGCTTTCATGGTAATACGGAGAGGTTATGCGGATTTCTTCTGGGCTTCGGCCATGCGGCCTCCGTGCCCCTTAAACTTGGTGGTCCAGGAAAATTCGCCCAGTTTGTGTCCTACCATTTGTTCGGTGACATAGACAGGAATGAAATCCTTGCCGTTATGCAACGCGAATGTGAATCCTACAAACTCGGGAGGAACGTCACAATTCCGCGCCCATGTCTTGATGATCTTCTTCTCACCCGCCTCCATCATTTTCATAACCTTCCGCATGAGACGCGGATCAACGTAGGGGCCTTTCTTGAGGGATCGGGACATA
>JAAYXY010000035.1 GCA_012515645.1 Candidatus Peribacteria bacterium
CGTCATCGGTCTGGCTATGCGCCCGGGTCCGGGCACCGGTTTGCCGACCTGGACGGCACAGGGTGATTTGCTGCTCGCCGTCCACAGCGGGCACGGCGAGTTCCCGCGTTGCGTGCTCTCTGTGAGTGATGCGCAGGATGCGTTTGATCTTATGCCCCAGGCATTCAATCTGGCTGAGCAGTACCAGATGCCGGTCATTGTTCTTTTTGATAAACACATTGCAGAGGCACTCTACACACAGGAGTTCTACGATCAGGAACATACGGTCATAGAACGGCATTTACCGGATACCGCGCAGCTCCAGGAATTGCAAGGGGCAGATCGTTATGCTGTTTCCTCTGCGTCCGGAGGAGTTTCTCCTCGGTGGTTGCCCGGTACGCAGGCGGCAACGTACTGCGCGCAGTCGGATGAACACAGCGGTGATGGCAGTTCTGAGGAAGGTGCGCAGAATGCCAGTGCGCAGATGGATAAACGCATGCATAAACTCGAAGCGCTGGCTGCGCAGTTGCCGGAGCCGGAGCTATTTACAGTACACAGAGGTCAGATATCAGAGGTCAGAAATGCAGTACATCCAGAGGTTTTATTTTTAGGTTGGGGTAGCACGAAAGGCGCTGTGCTTGATGCACTTCTCGAACTGACCTCTGACAACTCATCTCTGATTGCTGGTTATCTGCACTACACATATCTCTGGCCGCTCAAAACAGATCGCTTTTCTCTGTTGTCGCAGAAAGCGCGGCAGACCATTCTCATCGAGGGGAACAAGCAAGGGCAGTTGGGCATGCTCCTGCGTCAGCAATGTGGCATTGATATACCGAAGAAAATCCTGAAGTACGATGGGCGTCCGTTCTGTACGGATGAGTTGCATGAACTCCTTTCTCAATGTATTTCTCCAACAAGTGGTTAGTGGACAGTTACTCACCACTTGTTTTCGACTTCCAATGAATTCCATTCCCTTCCATTCCACCGGCTCATCGGAAATCTCAGGAGAGGCCATGAAATCCTATTCCTGCGGCAACACCTGCACCTGGTGCGATGGTTGTGGAAATTACGGTATCTGGGCTGCGATCAAGCGCTCTCTCGTCGAACTCGGTATCCCGCCGCATGGTGTGTTCCTTTGTTACGATGTTGGGTGTCATGGCAACATGAGCGATAAGCTCTCGGGATACCGCTTCCATGGGCTGCATGGGCGGGTCATTCCCTTCGCTGCCGGTGCGAAGTTGGCGAATCCCCGCATTCCCATCATAGCGCACGGCGGTGATGGTGCGTGTTTCTCCGAAGGCGTGGGGCACCTTGTCCATGCGATTCGCAGTAACTACACCATGGTCTTTATTCTGCATAACAATGCCAACTACGGTTTGACCACTGGGCAGGCGAGCGCGCTTACATGGCAGGGGCAGCCAATGAATTCTGCACCCAACGGCATGCCGGAAGCGACACTGCCTTCCATGGATTTTGTATTTTCCCTGCAGCCAACGTTCGTGGCGCGCGGGTTCAGCGGTGATATTCCGCAGATGGTTTCCATCCTCAAGGCGGCCATCCAGCATCGAGGCTTTGCTTTTGTGGATATGTTACAGGCGTGTCCCACCTATAACACGTTTGCGACGCATGAATGGCTTTTGGAGCGTGTTTACGATGTTGCTGCAGACGGGCATGATCCCTCTGACTTTGTACGTGCACGGGCGATTGCCGTGGATACCTCCGAGCGGATTTCCACTGGGATTCTGTATCAAAACACGGCTGTCCCCGGTTTTTATGAGCGACTCAAATCGCGTGAAGGCATACAAACTTTCCCTGTGGAGGAGGTGCAAAAGTATGATGTACGGGAATACATGCAGGAGTTGGTTTAATTTTTTGAGACTATTGTATTGCTCCTGTGGGGCATTTGCGTACAATTCTCTTCCTTTTCCCTTTTCATATATGCCGCTTTCTCCCGAAGCAGCGCGCTGGTTTGACGACACAGCATATGAGTTGCGCTTGCGCCGCATGACGTACGAAGGTGCAGGTGTTGTGGGATGCGAGGAGTCTGCGCGGCGCCGTGCAGAGCTGGATGCGTTGCGTGAGGAATTCCATGAAAGGCTTAAATGCGCACTGGAGTGCTGTGCAGATGAGGATATTGATGCGATGTTTGAACGGTATGATGACATTTTCAAACCGTATCGTTTGTTTGATGCAGCCTAGTTTTACTTGGCTTTTACGACGATGGTTCCAGCGATGAAGTCGTGGATTGTGCTGTGGTCTTTGCGGAAAATGAGCAGGCTATCGGCCAGGAAATACGGCAGATTGCATATGAGCAGACCGTTGACCCATGTACGAATGACCAGATTTTGCATGATCGTTCCGACTTTTTTTCGTTTCCCATCTACTATTTTGATGTGCATAACCACTTTGCCTATAGATTGCCCTCGCAGACCGATGAGCACCCATTGGATGAATACGATGGTTATCATGCCTATGATGGTTGCTGTCATACTTCCAATGATGATGCTTTGTTGCGGTTCGGCGTAGCGTGTGTTCACCTTAATGGTATAGAGCATGATCAGGAGCGGCATTGCCATGAGTCCCCAGTCCAGGACTTTTGCGAAGAAGCGATCTTGTGGTGTTGCGAGTTTTGTCATGGCTTCATGGTGCGATTTCTCTGTAGCCCATGCAAGATATTCGCTTGTGCAAGCATGCGTAATTATGGTTTGGTTGGTTTCTGCAGGCGTTGGTGAGCGAATCGTACGATGCTCCTGAGTGTTGCAATCGGATGCCGCGCAATGAGTGCTGCTATTGATGTTGTTTCGGAGATGCTGACATTGCCGTAGCGTTCCAGGAATTTATGTGCCATGGCTCGTACGTGCTGGCGCAGTATGCTCCGTACCTGTTTGCGTCGGTCAGGCGGTACCATGCGTTGCGCGGAATGTAGCATTGTCCATCGTTCGAATATGCCTTTTGCTTCCGCGAAATTCTCTGCACTTGCCGCATTCGGATGTATACGGAACATACCCAGTACATTGGGGTGCCTGTACCAGTTGCCGTGCTGCAGCATACGCATCCAAAATTCACTGTCGATGTTCTGTACCATCGTCTCGCGGAAATGCCCGGTTTTGCGTACGGTTTCCCGGCGCAGCATGACGAAGCTCGGTTCGCCGATGATATTGGGGCGCAATCCCCATTCTATCCATTGAAGCAGCATATCCATGCCGTTGTGTTTTCCCGGTGGTACGTGTTCTTGGATGAATGTCTGCACTTCTCCATAGATGGGGGCGGTACGCATGTTTTCTGTGATGGCGTACTTATGTGCTATGGATACCATGCCTACATCAGGGTTCTTTTGGAGGATTTGCAGAGCTGTTTCCAGGTATAAGGGATCCCACACATCATCTTGGAACAAGAACTGTATGTACGGGGCATTGCCGTACTGCAGACAGTTGTTCCAATTGCCTCCTATCCCCAGGCGTCGCGCGTTCTGTTTCCAGTGTATGCGCGCATCCCCAAGGTACGGTTCCATGATTGTATGCGTGCTGTCCTCTGCTGGTTCGTTGCATATCCACAGTTGCCAGCGGTTTTCCGTCTGTGCTAGCAGCGATTCCATTGCTGCGCGCAGATGTGCGGTCTGCGGTCGGTATGTTGGCAGCAAAATGTCAATCATCGACACAGATACTACTGCCATTTCCCGAATCCCGCGCGTGAAATCCCAGAATGAAATCGTTTCGGTTTTTGCATCCTGGATTTAGTATACCTGTGCATGCGCATCGATATTCTCACGCTCTTCCCGGCAATGTTCACAGGGCCTTTGACAGAGAGCATTCTCCAGCGTGCTTCTCTTCTTCGTACAGATGGCGAATCTGTGGCGAATATACATGATGACAAGCCGTTGCAGATCGTGCTGCACGATCTGCGCGCATTCGGTGCGGGACGGTACAGGCAAGTTGATGACAAGCCCTATGGCGGCGGTGCGGGCATGGTGCTCAAAGTGGATGTTGTGGTGCCAGCCATGGAGGCGATTATCGCTTGCGGCAAAGGCAAACCGCATTGCATCTCTTTTTCTCCGCGCGGCAAGCGTCTGACGCAGCCGCGCGTAGAACGCATCGCCCGTAAGTATGATCGGCTTCTATTGCTTTGCGGGCACTACGAAGGCATTGATCAACGAGTGCTGGATGGCGGCTGGGTCGATGAGGAAGTGAGCATTGGTGATTATGTGCTCACAGGAGGCGAACTGCCCGCCATGGTTCTCATTGATGCCGTGGCACGGCAGATTCCGGGTGTTCTCGGCAAAGAAGAATCGTCTCAGCAAGAGAGTTTCTCTCGTGCGTTGCATCGCAAGCGCGAGTATCCGCACTACACGCGGCCGGAGGAGTTCCGGAATTTGCGCGTACCCGATGTGCTGCTTTCCGGTCATCATGCCGATATTGAACGGTGGCGGCGTTCCCAATTGTACTAATACCTATACACGCTCTCCTTCCGGGTTCCGGGTGCTATGCTTGTGGCAGGGTGATGCACGCATATCAGCAACAATTGCAGGCCGAAGGCTCCGTGCGCTTCTTCGTGCGGGCGCGTCCCGGTGCGCAGAGCACGCGTATCATGGGCATGCTCGAAGACGGCAGCGTAAAGATTGCCATCGCTGCGCCTCCCCAGGGGAACAGGGCGAATAGTGAGTTGTTGCGGTATTTGGCACGTACGTTTGGAGTCATGCGTTCACAGGTGCGCATTGTCACCGGCGCTACCGCGCACATAAAACTCGTAGAGGTGCGTATACAATGAGTGTCTCATTGCACTTTCCCGCGTATCCATGCCAGCATGTCCGCCTGCACAGGCAGTCCTGTGATGCGGTTTCCATCGAGGAAAAATGTCGGCAGCAGGCTGACATCCAGCGCTTGTGCCGCATCCCTATGTCGCTCTACAGCAGATGCTGTCCCTTCGGCTTCCAGGCATGCGCCGAATGCTGCTCTATCCACTCCGATTTCTTCTGCATAAGCGATCGCAGATGTGCGGTGTTTGCTCTGCCGTTCGGTAAGCAGACGGTGCATTGCTTCCGCCTGACCTTGTTTGCCTGCACAGATGATGCCGCGTATAGCACTCTCGCTGTTGGGGTATTTTTGGAGAGGTAAAAAGGCGAAGCGTACCTTGAGCAGTCCTGTTTCCATGAATTCCTCGCTGATCTTTGGCATGTGTGCAGCATGGAATTCGTTGCAGTATGTGCAGTGGTATTCTGTGAATACCGTGAGTGTGTGCGGCGCATTCGGCATGCCGAATTCCACTGCGCCGCCCGGGAGCAGGCGCACTGCGCCGGTTCCTGCTATTTTCCCTGCAAGAGTTGCCAGTATCTCCTCTATGTTGTGTGGTTTTTGCTCCTGTGCGGCTGGCACCGTTGTCCCTGTTTGTATCGTTGGTATCTGATTATCGGTTCGCGTTTGTACAGGCAGCAGCTCCTGCAATGACGCGTTGCATGCAGCAAGTACTACGGGGATGCCGATGTAGCACAGAAGTCGTATGCGGAGCATGCGGCGTGTAGTATACGTTTCCGATGCCTTCTTGTCCCCGAATTCGTTTGCTGGGTGTACCTATTGATGCAGTGACGCAGCATGAAGCTGTTTGTTTGCTGCAGGCGATGCTGAAGGGCTCTGGCCAGCATCACGTTATGACGCCGAACAGCGAGATGCTCGTTATGGCCTGGCGAAATGCTTCGTTCCGCGCGCTCCTCTGCGGTACGGCGCTCAATCTCCCCGATAGTGCAGGTTTGCTCCTTGCGGCGCGTATGACAGGGCAGTATTTGCCGGAGCGCGTTACGGGTGTGGATACCGTTACTGTGCTCTGTGCACAGTTGCCGACGGATATTTCTGTGTATCTGTTGGGCGGCGCGCCGGGGATAGTCGAGCGCGCCGGGGCTGTTTTGCAGAAGGCCAATTCTCGGTTGTGCATTGCCGGTACGCATGCCGGCAGCCCGTCCCCGCAGGTGGCGCCTGCGATCATTGAGAACATCAACCGTTCCGGTGCACGTTTGCTCCTGGTTGCTTACGGTGCTCCTGTGCAGGATACCTGGATTGCACAGCATCTTGCTGCGTTACCGGCGGTGCGTGTGGCTATAGGCGTGGGTGGCACCTTCGATTTTCTGGCAGGCAATCGTCGCAGAGCCCCCATGCTTTTGCGCCGCTCCGGTCTGGAATGGTTGTGGCGGCTTCTGCAGGAACCGCGCAGATTCATGAGGATTTGGAGGGCGGTTGTCGTATTCCCGTTTCTCGTATGCAGGCATGGTCGGGACCCCTGTCATCGCAAGTAGCAGGTTGTGATTCTATTCGTCTGCACGCAGTGGCTCCTGTTCGATGATGTTCCATTTGCCATCGCTTTTCTGTAATTTGACAAAGAGTGATCCTGTTGCCGTTGTAACGAGATAGTCTCTCTCTTTGCCATGGTCGCGCAATAGATCGATTTTCTGTATGCGTGTTTCCGGCATGAGTATATACATTGCCAAATCGGGTTTATCTGTGAGTGCCGCATGCAGGTTGAGCGATGCACGCGCCAGGAGTGCGAAGGCAACGATGATGGCTGTTGCAGCCAGGATCATCCAAATGCTCATTTCGCGGAACCTGTGTTGCGAGAGGTGATGGATATCCATTGAGAAAGAAGTGTAACACTTGGTATGGTTTTGATGATATTGTTTTTCTGTGAGTAAGGTATGTTTGATCATTATCGACGGATTCGGTGTCGCGCCTCCTGGCCAGGGGAATGCGCGAAGCCTTGCGAATCTCCCCACCATTACACGCCTGGAACGAGAGGTTCCCAGCGTGACCATGCAGGCCTCCGGCCATGCTGCTGGATTGCCCGAAGGCCAGCAGGGTGCCAGCGAGCCGGGGCACCTCGTCATTGGTGCGGGCCGTATTATCTGGCAGCCTCTGGAGGAAATTAACCTTGCGATCCGTTCGAAGAAATTCTTCCGGAACGCCGTACTCGTTGACGCATGCAAGCGCGCTGCGAAGAAGCACGCAACATTGCACATCGTCGGAGTTTTTTCGTACGGCGGAGTCCATGGCCATGTGGAGCATTGGCAGGCTCTCATTGAATTAGCGGAGAAACACGGAGTGCAGCAGATCGCATTGCATCTCATCGGCGATGGTCGCGATGTTCCCAAGCAGCAGTTCTGCGAAGATTATGCCAAATTCCAAAAGTTCCTCTCCAAACATCCGGTCGCGAAACCAGCATCACTGATCGGACGATACTATGCGATGGATCGCGATAAGCAGTACAAAGACCGTACCAAACTTGCGTACGATCTCTACACGGATGGCAAGGGGCAAAATGTTACGGATCTCTGCAAGGGGGCGAAAGAGTGGTATGAAAAGGCGACCGAGAAGGAGCAGACCGATTACTACATTAAGCCGCTCAAGACTCCCGATTTTGTTCCGATGAAAGAGGGTGATACCGTCATCGGCGTCAATTTCCGCACCGACCGCATGTTCCAGATCGTGTATGCACTGGAGAAGAAGGATTTTAAGGAGTTTACGCGGCCGGTCCGCGTGGAAGATGTCGTCTGCATGGGGCCGTATTCCGATCATTTACCGATAGCGTTCCCTGCGCCCAAGGCAGACAACACGCTGGGAGAAGTTGTGTCCAAAGCGGGCTTGAAACAATTGCGCATCGCGGAGACCGATAAAATGGCGCATGTGACGTTCTTCTTCAATGCGCAGCGCCAGGAACCTTTTTCCGGAGAAGATCGCATCATGGTTGAGTCGCCGAAAGTTCCCAATTTCGCTACGGTGCCCGAGATGAGCGCGGATGAACTTACTGATCGCCTCATCGAAAAAGTCAAAGCCGAGAAGTATGCTCTCATCGTTGCGAACTACGCGAACCCCGATCTCGTCGGTCACGGAGCGAGTATCCCGGCGGCCGTCAAAGCGTGTGAGACGGTAGACCGGAATCTTGAGCGATTGCTCCCAGTTCTCGAAGAGCATGGATATGAATGGATTGTCACATCGGATCATGGACATATCGAAGATATGCTCCTGCCGGATGGCAGTGTTTCCCCCAGCCATACGACCAATCCGGTACAGACATTTGTGCACTCCAGCAAATTCCCCACAGCCGCATCACTTAAGGGGAAGAGCGGCATCAAAGATCTTGCTCCGATGGTACTTACCATGATGGAGATTCCGGTTCCAAAAGAGATGCAGTAGTTCTGCTTCTTCATCACGCTTCCCCTTTCCCGTTCATCGTACGTTCTATCTCTATGCGGGTTCCGCGATGGATTCCCCATGGCAGCATTTTTGCGTCTGTCGCGTGTAGCACTTGCGCTATTTTCTTCGTTGTTCCTCCCACTTCGATGATACCAATATTTGGGCGTGCTTCTATGGTCATTCCGGGGAATCTGCGGCGCAGATCTTCCATAATCGGTGCAATGTGTTCTCGGCATTGCTCCGTGTATTCCTCCAGGGGCAAGTCCACCATTCTCGGCGTGGGGAATGCCAATTCCACCACGTGCTGTTCTGGCTCCTCTGGCGGGAGAGCGAATGGCACTGTCCCTATGTGTGTCATGGTTGTTTCTGGCGATGCAGTCATGATTTGACTGTATAGTCATACTTGTTCGTACTTCAATATCTCTCTTTTTTCATTTTCTCAGAGCCTTCTTTACGATCTTGTGCCATTTTCAGTTCCTGCGGAATGTATAGAAAACCAATTCGGAATGTAAAGCATATTTGTATTTACTGGCACTGTACGCACCGCTTCGGGTAGTGTTGATCTATGCAGGAGATCACCTACACTTTGCCCTCTTTTTACGACGATGTCGCCAGTTGCGATGATCGGCATGTGCATCTGATCATGATTGCGACGAAGCCCGATATCATCAAACAGGTTCCGCTCTACAAGGAGCTTCAGAAGCGCGGGCATTTGGTGCTCCTCGGTCATACGGGTCAGCACTACGATGAAAACCTAAGTGGCGGCATGCTCAAAGAGTTCGGCGTGGAACCCGATTTTAATTTGAATGTCCGCGGCAGTGCACATGAGGTTGTCAGTCAGATCATTGGGCGACTCGGTTATGTGATCGGTGAACTCAAACAGCGTGGCAAAATCGTTATCCCATACGTGCATGGTGATACGACGACTGCGATGGCGGCCAGCAATGCAGGGTACTGCCATCGGTTTGCTTCTGTGCACGTAGAGGCGGGCATTCGCACACTCACACCGGACTACGGAAAGTTCAACGTTCAACGTTCAACGTTCA
>JAAYXY010000036.1 GCA_012515645.1 Candidatus Peribacteria bacterium
GGATTGCCGCATGGCATCGATGCCGTCCCGGACCAGCGCAGCCAGGGAATGAGGATGCGTGTGCACCGACTGTTCGTCGTTCCAAACGACTCTGTCGTACGACGCATCCGGCGTACATCCGGGTGCCGCAGTTCCGGAGTACGCCGTGTCGCAGTCGTGCGTCGATATGGTTTGCATGGGCATAGAAGGGAAAATATACAAAAAGACCTCCGGGGAAGGAGGTGCATAGTCCGCAGGTATCGGAGTATCAGCAGCCGCCCTTCCCTGTATGGGAGGTCTTCTTCGCCTTGGTGGACTTTAAGCAAGAATGCTGCACGGCATAAGGATACATCGTTATAATGAACTGTCAATTCCGGTGATCAGCGCAAAAGAATTGCCGGATCGATCCACGCATCCAGCGTTGCTGCGTCCTGCACGTAACCGCGCAGTTCCACTGTGCTGCCACGGTGGAACGCCAGATGCAGGTGGGTCCGTTCGCCGTCGGTTTCCGCCCCGTACCCCTCACCGAGCGATCCGATGGCATCGCCGGCCTGCAACTCCGTCCCCGGTATAGCTTGTACAGATGTTAGTGCAAGATGACCGTAGAGAGCTGTAATCGGTTCGCCACGGTGCGTGCACCGTTGCACCACCACGCCGCCGTATCCGTTCACATGCTGTGCCAGTACCACGGTACCGTCACACACGGCGCGCACCGTAAGGTCGCGCGCCGCCTCATCCGGCAGCAGCTCGTAGTCTGCGCCGGTGTGGTATCCGCGGAACCGTTCCGGTTGCACGGGGGAATCGTCCGGCGTGATGAAGATGCCAAAAGGCTTCTTCGTCACGCGTTCATCCGCGCGGGGCAGGGGAGGGGAGAACTGTTCGATCGATGGCTGCTCTGTGAGGTGCTCTCGGAAGAACTGCGTGCTGCGTTCCATGAAAGCATTCCACCGGGGAATGAATTCATGCGCCTCATTTTCGTATCGTGTATACGTCACATTTTTGCCGCGCCTTTCGAGTTCCGTTGCCAAATCATTCGACCACTCTACGGGAACATCGGCGTCGTTTGTGCCATGGAAGAGCGCTACAGGGGTCTGCATGCGGTCCAGGAACGTGAGCGACGAGAGCGCATCCCAGGCTTCCGGATTCTCTGCGCGCGCGCCCATGGCTTCCCGCGTGCGGTCTCCCTCTTCGCGCATGTCGCGCCAGCGCATAAAGTTTTGCCACGCATCGGCGTGTACAGGCGCGTAGAGCACCAGTGCGTGCACCAGATTCGGGTGTGCTACGGCGATATTGAGTCCGATGCCGCCGCCCATGGAATGCCCCAGCATGCCGATGCGGCGCGCATCCACGCGCGGCAGATCCGCTGCGCGCACGGCGTGAACGGCGTTGACGACATCCATGCTGTATTCCAGGCCTGCATCGTAGATCTGCCGTTCATCCGGACTTGGGTCCGATGCGGCGTGCCCGCGGTAATCGCTGTGCAGCACGGCAAAGCCCTGACGCGCCAGATAGTCCTGCTCGCGCCGGAGGCCGCGCCCGTTGGTGTACACGGCGGGGTCTATGTATCCGTGATTCAGGAGTACAAGAGGAAAAGGTCCCTCTCCTTTGGGGATATTCATAATTCCGCTGATCGTGAGTCCGTTGCTCAGGTACGAAATCGTGTACCGCGTATACGCCGTATTGTCTTCCAGTACGGTGCCAAGCGTAAGACCCGTGCCCTGCAGGCGCATGCCGGCGAAATATTCGATGGAGAGTTCCGCAGGAACCTGCTCCGGGGGTCCATTTTCCTGCTCGGGTTCGGATACCGCAGACGGCGGCAGAGCTCCCCCGGCATCCGGCTGCGCCGGAGGCGCCACGGCCGCGCAGCCCGCAAGGGCTGCTGCGGAGAGGAAGAATAGAATGCGCATAGATGTGCATAATACCGCACCAAAGCAACACACAGCGGTATTTCGTTCGATAGTCGTGATGTAAGACACAGAGAGGATTGCTATAGATTTTGCTGCACGGAAGCAAGACATTGCTTATAATTGCCCTGCCCAATCCATGTGGGCGCGCTGCTCTTTATTCCACTCCTTCGTATTCCCCGGTAGCTCAATGGTAGAGCAATCGGCTGTTAACCGATTGGTTGCTAGTTCGAATCTAGCCCGGGGAGCCAATCTTTAGTTTCGTTACAATGTGCTATCCCTTCAAACGGGGTTTTTAGCTTGTAGTCGAGCTTTTCGCCCTTCACAGATGCGTTAGCAAATACAAATCGGAGCAATCTGTTCTTTTGGTCGGGTTGCGAACGTGTGAAAAGTTCTTCTGCACGTTTTGCCAGTTCCAGTAGGTAAGAACACGATATAAGGAAGGCTTCATCAGCTTCTTGATGCGACTTCAATTCTTCTACAAGGTCGGCTTCCTGCTGCTTGTATTCCTCAATCATTTTGTCGTACTCATTCGTTGTAATACGCCCGTCCAGCCTGTCTTCGTACATGACCTTCTTGCGTTCACGGATTTTTTTGAGTGAAGCATTGATACGTTTTACATTCTGCTCGTAGAAGTCCTGTTCATCTTCATGGATTGCAGACAGCTTAGTTTTGAGGTCTTCAACCACGTCCGCAGGAATGGTCAATTTTGCAAAAATCTTACCAGCTTGTTTTAGTAGTGTTTCTTCCTTTACGTGTACCGCCTTGCAGTTGTGGCAGCGCACATAGTTGATGTTCTTTGATTTGTAGGTAGAAAGATGCCAACCACACTCGCTGCACGTTAGCAGACGCTTGAACGCATACTTTTTCGTACCGTACTTGAAAGGAACCTTGCCATAGCTTTCAGCTACCGCTTGGCATTTCATCCAAAGCCACTTTGGAATGAGCCTGTCATAGTTGTGCGGATACAACTTGCCCTTGAATAGCATTTCGCCGTAATAGAAGGGATTTTTGATAATCTGCTGTTCCATGTAGCTGTTGTACATGGGGCGTTCATTGGGTGTATTGGTAGTTAGCCCCTTGTCCCGCATTTCCTTTGCCAGCTGCTTGAACGAGTAATTGCCCGTTGAGTACATTTCAAACGCCTTGCGAACAAGCGGCGCACGTTCTTCATCAAGCTCTATCCATGCTTTACCCTCGGCTGTCTTCGTGTTCACATAACCACATGGTGCTTTTGTTGCCCATTCGCCATTTTTGAGTTTCCGCGCCCATGTGTTTGCCCCGTCTTCTTGCAGATTGTTGAGGTACTGTTTCGCTAAAAATACCTTCAAGTCCCAGTTTTGAATGTCCCTTCCATACGACTTGTCGGTCAGTACCAGCCTATCGTGTACGAAGTGCAGCTCTTTGCTGTCTTCTGTACGCAGATTGTCCAACATAACAGCATCACGAAAATTGCGGGTCGTGCGGTCTACCCTGTACGCAAGGATGCCTTGGATGTCAGGGTTTCCCTGTACAAACTCAATCATTTCATCAAATTTCCTGCGGATTTTATGACCAGCCGATTCGTGGAACACAAATTCTTTTACAATTTCAATCCCTTGCTTCTTGGCGTATTCACGTAGCGTGTCTAGCTGGTTATCCAGCGACAAGCCTTCATCTTCCTGTCGCTTCGTAGAAACACGCGCCAGTATCACGCCTTTTATGTTGCGTAACTCATCCATGTTTATGTGCCTGTAAAAATGCTTCCAAATCCTCACGCCTGATACGCCATTCTTTTCCGAATTTATACGCTGTGAGCTTTTTTGCTTTGATGTTCCGATAGATGGTCATAGGGCTGACGCGGAGCAGCGCAGCAACTTCTTCGGTGAGGTAAAATTCTTTTTCCATACTTAACAATGGTTTACAGTGTATTACATTTTGCGGGAAGGTCAAAATCTTTCATGCGTAGCGGAGTAAAGTCTACAAGTGCGCTTGTTACCTGCTGGAAGGGCTTTGCGCGGTTCAGGACTTTGAAGTCCAAGTCTTTTATGTCTTTGTACACTCTGTCCATCGTGCGACCATTTCCGCACTTTTCAAACCTACGACGCGCCTTGCGGTGTCCTTCTTCCAGTATCATGCGTCGCAATCCTATGGCTGCAAATACGCGCTGCGGTTTCCACTGCGGGCGCTGCTTTGCCACAAACGAAAATTCTTCTGCAAAACTCATATCTTGAAGTAAAACGGACATCAATTCGTCAAAGATAATACCCCAGTAATACTGCAATGCTTTTTGGGCTACCGTTTGTTTGAACATTGCGCCAAAGGTGAAGTCCTCGGCTAAACCAATCTTGCCGAATATGTGCTTCATCTTTGCCCTGCTTTTGAGCCGCAGCTCAAGACGCAACACTTCAATAGGTATTTGCTGTTGCCGTATAGCAGCAAAAATATCTGTTTGCAGATTATATTTTCTATCATCCTTTTCAATCGCTCTGTCTTTGCTTTTTCCAAGGTCAGCAATTTTGTCGTAACATACAAATTCGTGGTTTTTCGCGTAGTACCTTGCTGCCTCGCCTTCGTTGCGAAAATCCGTGAAATTCACATCCATTCTTTGGGTTACTTTCACTTTCGTTAGATAGCTAAGTATGAGGCTTGATGTCGTGTAATCCACAAACGGAATGTTTTTTGAGTAGTGGATTGCGTAGACCTTTGCAGCACGTAGTTTTTCTTTCCGCACCATGACACCCATGAGGAACAACTGTTTTGCGAGCTTTGTCAGCAGGTCTTCAAAATCGTCGTCTGTCAGCTCATCAAAATTGTTGCCGTACATGAGTTTTGGCAATGAAAGTTCAATATGCAGGTTGATACCAAAGCCGCCCCTACTTACCCGCTTATAGACTGTGAGGCGTGGCAGATAAATACCCTGTTCTTTGTCCTGCTTCGTTGGGTTGTTGATGCACTTGATGAAAGGCTGACCGTTGAAGGGCAGATATGGCTCATGGAAGATGCCGCGTGCGTTTGGCGTGAATTGCTCGTATTTCATAACGGCAAAGTCTGGGTGCGGAATTTTTAGTAGGACGGTATCAACCATAATTACAACCTTGAAAAA
>JAAYXY010000037.1 GCA_012515645.1 Candidatus Peribacteria bacterium
GGTGCAGCAGTCGCCGATCCGTGCTCGTATCCGGGTTTGCGGGGACGATCGAATTTCACAAGGGCAATGAAACGCGGATCGTGCACCGGAGCATACCCCATGAACGAGGCAATGGTAGACCCCGTACCCGCCTCGTACTTGCCACCGGGACCCGCAATCTGGCTCGTCCCCGTTTTGCCGGCGATACGATATCCTGGCACTTTCGCTTGTTTGGCATAACCGTTGGTAACGGTACTCACGAGCATTGCCGTCATAGTCTCCGATGTTTCGGGAGTAATAACCTGATCCACAACGTGCGTGCGGGAATACTCCACCGTACCGTCACTGTGCACTGTGTGGTCGATGATCGTGGGACGCAGCAATTTGCCGCCATTCGCGAGCGCGGCAAATGCGGTGATGAGCTGGAGCGGCGTGGCGGAAATACCTTGCCCATAGGACGCTGTTGCCAAAAGAGCATTGCTCCACTGCTTCCACGGCATGACAGTTCCCGGAAGCTCATCTTCCAATTCGATGCCAGAAATGCGGCCGAAACCGAAGCGTTCAATCATCTTCTGGAAGAGCTTGCGACCCAGTTTTCCGGAAACATGCGTCATGCATGTATTGATGGAATACTCCAAACAATTGACCATGCTCACCGTGCCATAATGGATATGGAAAGCATTCCGAATAGTGTATTCATCGACCTCGACGGGACTGTTATCATCATATGTGTCCCATGGCGATAACTCGCCCTGGTCAATGGCGATAGCCATGGTAATGGGTTTGAACACGGAACCAGGCTCGTAGATTTCCTGGATTGCACGGTTTAAGTACGCGCCAACACCGAGCTTATTGGAATAGCGTAACCACACGTCCTCGCGTTCGGTTGGAAAAATTTCCCATCGGCTATTTTCACCGACATACATGTAATAGCGGACGATGTCCTTGAGGGTGTACAGCTGCTCCAATTCTGCGAGTGCCTGTTGTTTGACTTCACTGAGGAGCAACCGCCCCGATGCAGTAAAGACGTCATCGACGTACCCCCGAAGCACGAAGGTATGGTCTTTGGGATGGTAGAGCTCTACAACGATCTCCCGGCGTTTGCTCTCCTCGAGGAACATCGGTTCCTTGGCATACACGGTACCATAGTTATTACTGTCAAAAATTGGCGCATTGGCCATGGCAATGATTTCCCCCGTCTGGGGATTCATGACGATAACTTGTCCACTATCCGCTTCATACTCTTCCACTGCTGCTGTGAGAATGCGCTCAACCTCCTTCTGCACGAAACGATCAATGGTGAGTACGATGGTACTGCCGTCCCTGGCATCCACAATTGTTTGGTCACCTGTCACAATCTGGCCCCCCGTCCGATCGCTCATGGCAGTAATACGTCCTGCCTGACCGCGCAGTTGTGGGTCAAAGGTGCGCTCGATGCCGTATTGCGGATCTTGGTTCACATTCAGGAATCCCACAATGTGGGATGCAATGGAACCGTCTGGGTAGTAACGCCAGTGTTCCGGCACGAGTGCGATGCAGCGGAAAGGGTCTAAAATCTGCTGCGCGGCTTCGCGGCTTGGTGCCTGCTGACGCTTGGCTGCAGTGAGTTTTTGGGATTCCGCCTTGAGTTCCCGTATGCGTGCGGATACCTGCGGCGACAGCTGCTGCAAAATGGGGACGTACCGCAACGGCCTACTCTGCAACATATTCTGGATACGTTCAACATCCATATCAAGGATGTCGGAAAGCTGCCGGGCAATGGTTGGAATCCTGTCCTGTGCCACCTGCTCGGGATCCGCATAGATAAGATTCGTCTCCCAGGAAACCATGACACCACCCAGGCCTAAATCGGAAACCTGCTGCATCTGTTGTTTATGAGCACCATATAAAAGAGGAACAAAACGAACATTCTTCTCCTGAATGCGCTCTTCAATATCACGTGCAAACTGGCGCCGCGCCTCGGTGATATTCGGAAGCGCATCTGCATCGATAGGTAGATTATCCAAAGGTATGGGTTCTAGGACCACATCGGTAGAAAGACGCTGTAGCCGCAACATGGAGTCAAATGCTTCGCGGTAAAAAGGCACGAGTTGCCGCGGGCAGCTTGGATCGCCGGTACTACACTGCTGGTGCAAGGCATCTGTGAGCAACACATCAGCGAGTGCATCGGCGATGAGTGCCGGATCATCCGTGACCAGTGGATCAACGTACAACATGTCCAGCGTCGTGTTCGTCGCGAGAATGCTTGTTTCATTCGTTTTACTGTTGCGTGCCAAAATATCTCCGCGCCTGGCCGGCAGCACCACGCCACCGTAATGCTGGTTCTGTGCGAAAGCGCGATACTCGTCGCTGCGCAGCAGCTGTAATTCCAACAGGCGCGCGACCACAATGAGACTGCAGAAAATCAGGGAACCATGCAGAACTATCAATCTACGCTGCAGAAGACGCCTGCGCTGGGTATCGGAACTGTGGCTGGACGAGCGGAAGCGCACTGAGCAAGTGTACCATA
>JAAYXY010000038.1 GCA_012515645.1 Candidatus Peribacteria bacterium
GAACGTGGGTCGGTACCGAAGTGGCCAAACGGGTCTGGCTGTAAACCAGATGGCTCTGCCTTCGGGGGTTCGAATCCCTCCCGGCCCACCACACTTCGCTACGCATTCGCGGGGCTACGCGTGGCGAGCCATTGCTCCTTGCCACAACACACTGAGGAGGTCTTTCAAGTCCGAGCCTGTAACCCAGACCACGTCTCATCCATCTGTCGATTGCAACATGTTCTCCAGCCTGTAGGGTACGAGTGTATTTGTATCTTTCCCCATTTTCTCCTTTATGACGAATACACTCCAAGAAGACCCATCGTTATCACACGAAGAATCCCGCCCCCAATGGGGAGGTCGTTTTGAGCATGCCGCAGACAGAACGCAGGAAGTCTGGACGCAAATCACCGATGATCAGATCGATGCAGTGCGCGGCGATATCGGCGGGCTCCTTGCCCTCGTGCATGACGAAACCCATGAATCTGAGGAGTACATTGCACAGATTCTGGATTTGGAACGCCGTTTGTAATTGCAAAATGTCATTGCAATTGTCAAGAATCACCTGTTGACGAGAGGAGTTATCACTCTATACTATTGAGTGATAATTATCACTTTCCCCTCTCCATCATGCATATTGTTCCGCGCAAAAAGCAGCAGGAAAATAGCTCGGCAATGACACTGCGTGATGCCATGAACCAGCTGCTTGAGGACTCCTTTTGGGATCCTTGGCATTCCTGGGGCAGCGCACTTGCCATGCAGGACCGCCGGTCATTCGTTCCGCGGGTAGATGTGTCTGAAGACGATAAACAGATTACCGTTGCTGCAGACCTCCCAGGCTATGACCCGAAAGACATCGACGTCACCGTTGACGACAGCGTGTTGACAATACAAGGTCACATGCACAATACAGCGGAAAAGGAGGACGAGAAAAAGCAGTGGTACCGGCGAGAATGCTGTTCCGGCAGTTTCCAGCAGCAATTCACGTTGCCGCCGTATGCCGATGAGCAGAACATCCGCTGCAGCACAAAAAATGGGCGGCTATCCATTGCCATTCCCAAGAAGAAGCAAAGCGACACGCCCAAGGGTCGTAAGCTCTCGATTGAAACTCAGTAGAACGGCAATATTTCCACATCTGTAACATGCAGGGGCGTGCGTACGTGCGCCCCATTGGTTTCTCTGCCACATACCCGCATGCAGATCGATTCGGTCATCATCAGGCACAGCCCTATTGTCCTGCTCTACCGCATACTCGCATTGACCGCTGGCATCAGCCTTGCGTACACGCTCTTTGAACTCGCAGACACATATACACGTATTCCGCTGCTACCTGTGCATCCAAATATGAAGCCACTCGTCATTTTCGCAGGCACCATGACCATTGAAACAGTGGCAATGGCCATACTGTTCCTGCAGTGGGCATACAAAACTTTTGAGCTCAGAACAACCGAACTTATCTTCCAGAAAGGCATCTTCTACAAAAATCGTACCATTCACTCGCTCGTGAACATCCAATCCGTGGAATCTGAACAAAGCTTTTTGGGCATCATATTCAATTATGGTTCCATCAAACTCTATAACCCTCTTCTTAGACAAGAAATACACATGCGCTACATCCCTGATCCGGAGAAGTACGCACAAGCGCTACGCAACATACTGGATATCCAGCCACAACACATCATTCCCCGTACATTTCCCGAAAAAGAATCTTAGTTCACTACTCCCACCGCATCGCTTCCATCGGGCTTAGATCTGCCGCTTTCTTGGCGGGATAAATCCCGAATGCGAGCCCCGTGCCCGCAGCCATGGCAACGGCCATGATCACCGCGCTCCAGGAGAGCGCGAAGGTAAATTCGCCCAGTAGCTGCGCCGCCACCAGTGCAAGGAAGTACCCGGCAGCCACACCCAGCAACAATCCAACAAAACCACCCACCAGTGTGAGTGCTACAGCTTCCAAGAGGAATTGTCGCAGGATATCCGCACGCCTGGCACCAACCGCTTTACGAAGACCGATTTCCTTCGTCCGTTCACTCACAGATACGAGCATGATATTCATGATACCAATGCCACCAACGAGCAGGGAAATACCAGCAACAAGCCCCAGGAAAATGGTAATGCCCATGGTGACAGTACTGATGATGGCGGTAGCCTGTTCAAAGGAACGTACAATGAAATCATCTTTATCTGGATCATCCGTAGGATTATCTATCCTGTGGCGCTGGCGGAGCAGAGCGGTGATATCCTGCCTCGTCAGCTCGTTATCGCCTCCCTTGGATTGCAGGGAAATGTAATCCACGTACTGCGTGCGCCCCATCATGGACTTGGCCACCGTGAACGGCATGTATATGAACGCATCCATCGTTTGCGCCAAGGGCGATCCCAGCTCCTGCAACACACCGACAACAGTGAATTTCTGCGTACCGATACGGATGCGGCTGCCCAGAGGATCCTGCTCGCCGAAGAGTTCTTCGGCAGCACGCGGTCCCAGCACCGTAACGCTGCGCGCCCCGTTCACGTCATCATCCGTGAGCAGGCGACCTGCCTGCACCTGCAGGGACCAGTTGTTGAAAATCTCTTTGGTGCTGCCAAATACAACGGAATCCAACTCTTCCCTGCCGTACATCGTGCGCTCCTGCACAAAGATGACCGGCGCGACACTCTGGACGGTTGTCAGAGTACGGATCGCTTCCAGGTCACCGAATGTAATGGTGTACATATCCTGCCCCATCTGTTCCAAACCTTTGGCATTGATCTCGAACGTATCGCCGGAGAAGGATTCCACCTGAGATAGAATATACTGTTCGAAACTGCCGCCGATGCTCACCATGAGCAGCACAGAACCGACGCCGATCACGATGCCCAGCGTGGTGAGCAGGGAACGCATTCTGTTCCTGCGCAATCCTTCACATGCCGTATTGATGAGATCTTCTGCAATCATACGTTTACTCGTAACGGAGAGCTTCCATAGGACTTAAATCCGCCGCTTTCTTGGCGGGATACACTCCAAATACCAAGCCAATGCCAGCGGCAACGGCAATGGAAACCACCATCGCCAAGGGACTCACTCCAAAGACGTAATTCTCCAGGTAACGGTTGACGATGAGCGCGATGATGTAATCGAGCAACAATCCCAGCCCCAGACCAATGAATCCGCCCGTGAGTGTAAGGGCGACCGCCTCCATGAGGAATTGCAGCAACACGTCGCGCCGTGTGGCGCCGACGGCTTTGCGCAAGCCGATTTCACGCGTGCGTTCCGAGACAGAGACCAACATGATATTCATGATACCGATGCCGCCGACAACGAGCGCAATGCCCGCAATGGTGACAATGAATGCCGTGAGTCCCAGCGATACCGCACCCAGTATCTCCTGCGCCTGCGCCGCGGAACGCAGGAGAAAATCGTCGTTGGCGGTTGGATCCTCCCCCGGTCCTACCGGCGAAATGTTGTGGC
>JAAYXY010000039.1 GCA_012515645.1 Candidatus Peribacteria bacterium
CACATCTGGCATTTCACGCAGATTGGCAGAAAGCGGCTACATGGGAGCGTTCCTACTCGGCACCCTGTTTGCACTCGCATTCTGCCCCTACAGCGGAGCACTCTTCTTTGGCGCGCTGGTGCCACTCATGGCCGGAACTGCTTCGTACTGGATCCTGCCACCGCTCTACGCCTTCGGCACAGGATTGCCCGTCGTGTTCTTTGCAGTACTGCTCGCCGTGAGCACCCGCGCCGCCGTACGTGCCATGGGCGCAATCCGCACAACGGAAAAATACTTCCGAATCATGGTGGCAGCTGTCTTCCTGCTTGTGGGTATGTACTTTTTGCAATTCACATGGAAGTTCTTCCTGTAATTCCCCTTCCCCCACCCATTATGGATGACCTCACGATTACCGTCCTTGGCTCCGGCTGCACCAAATGCAAAACCCTGTACGAAACAACCAAGGCCGCAGCAGCAGAACTCGGACTGAAAACCGAGGTGGGCTACAGCACCAACATAGAAAAAATGATTGAACTTGGTGCTATGTCCAGCCCGGTCATCGCTGTAAACGGCAAGCTGGTGCTGGAAGGCAGCGCACCAGGAACAGAGGATCTCAAGCAGCTGCTCATGCAACATGCAAATAAGGACAAGAAAGAAGCTGGGGATTGCTGCTGCGGTTCCTGTTAATTGTATTTCTCTCTTTTTCTCTTATGGATATTTTCTTTCCTCTCCAAATTGCCGCCGACTGGTTGGCGTACGATGTTTTCTCCTTATCCCCGGATACTCATCTGGGAGAGGCAGTCAATTTCTTCCTGTACGACACGGCAAAGATTTTCCTGCTCGTATACCTCATTTCCATCCTCGCAGGGATTATCCGTTTTTACCTCCCCATCGAGCGGGTACGCGACTTCCTCGCGACACACAAGCTCTGGGGACTCGACTACTTCTTCGCCACTGTCTTTGGCGTGATCACCCCTTTCTGCAGTTGTTCTTCCATCCCGCTCTTCATAGGGTTTCTTAAATCAGGCATTCCGTTAGGAGTAACCTTTGCATTTCTCATCACATCGCCCCTCGCGAATGAGATTGCAATCGGACTCTTCATCGGACTCTTCGGACTCAAAATCACGCTGATCTACATAAGCGCAGGCATCGGAGTCGGCATGGCGGGCGGAGCCGTCATAAGTAAGCTGCATATGGAAAAATATGTGGAAGAGTTTGTCTGGAAAGCGAATGCGAGCACCTCTGCCATAACGCAGAAGCGCATCAGTCTCCGTGCAGCATTCCCTGCCATACTGCATGAAGCAGGAGATATCTTCAGAAATGTCGCACCGTATATTCTCATCGGCATCGGTGTGGGCGCGGCAATCCATGGATTCGTCCCTTCCGATTTCTTCGAATCCATTCTTCTGCGCATGGGGATCTTCGGTGTACCTGTCGCAGTCATCCTTGCTGTACCCCTCTATTCCAACGCAGCTGGAGTTCTTCCTATCGTGCAGTCACTCATTGTCAAAGGTGTTCCGATCGGTACGGGACTCGCCTTCATGATGGGCGTCGTCGGACTCTCGTTGCCGGAAGCCTTGATCCTCAAAAAAGTGCTCAAGCTGCCTCTCTTGCTCACGTTCTTCGGAACGGTGACCATCGGAATCATCCTTATCGGATACATTTTTAATTTCTTTCTTGCATCTCCCGAATCCGCTTTTCCACTATAAAACGGTGAAGGTAGTGCTACCATGAAACCCTATGGAAAAAGCCAGCGTACCACCACCTGTTCGCCTAGAAACATACATACCACGCGACCGAATCGCGGCACTCGCGAAAGAAGCACACGCTTCCGAGCAGCAAATAACAGAAGTGTTACGCCGCAAAATTGCACAGATTTTCGGTGTGTCAGAACATGCAATTACTCCACCTGTTCTGGAACCACGACCCAATATCATCACAGACGCAGCGGCAAAATACGCACAACTCGTTCGCAAGCCCAACCAAGGGAATCTAAGCGGGCTGCCCACTGTTCCTGGAACTTTTAACGTCCGACTGCACAAGTAGGACGATACGATTGCACAATAGTCAGGAAAAACGCTCGGTGTACCACTCCACTGTTTTTTGCAGCCCCTCTGCAAAACGCACCTGCGGTTCCCATCCAAGCTGTCGGACAGACGAAGAATCCAGCGCATAACGCCAATCGTGGCCGGGTCGATCTGTAACGAACGCAATAAGACTGTGCGGCTTGCCAAGGATATCCAGGATCATGCGCGCCACGACGATATTTTCCTGCTCATTGTCCGCAGAAATATTGAAGAACTGACCATCTTGCCAA
>JAAYXY010000040.1 GCA_012515645.1 Candidatus Peribacteria bacterium
ATTTCTTCTCTTTGCCCAACATGATCTTCTCCACAATGTTTTCGGGTTTGTTCTCCTTGGCCAGCTGTTCCTTCCACACGGCTTTCTCCTGTTCGACGAGTTCTGCCGGCACATCGGACGGAGAAATGAAACCGGGATTCATGGCGGCAGCATGCATCGCGACATCGCGTGCGGCCTCCTGGGTGCCGCCGCGCAGCGCAACCACTACGCCAATTTTGCCATTGGTGTGCACATATGTTCCGAGGGTTTCCCCTTCGGTAATCTGTACATCGCCGAGCGAAATATTCTCCCCCAGTTGCTGGACGGCATTTGTGATCTTGCCGGTCGCGGCGCGTACGGCATCGGTGCCTTCCGTGAGCGCCGTAGCTGCCAGTTCCGCGCCGAGTGCCTGAAAATCCTCATTGCGGGCAACGAAATCCGTCTCGCATTTCAGCAGTACCATGGCGACGCGATCGCCTTCTTGTGCGGTAAAGACCAGTCCTTCACTCTGGTCTCTGTCAGCTTTTTTGACTGCCTGCGCTGCTCCGCGCTTGCGGAGAAGGGCAATGGCCTGTTCTTCGTCGCCGTTGGCTTCTTCCAGAGCATTCTTGCATTCCAGAATCGATACACCGGTTCGGGAACGCAGGGAGGCAACAGTGGTGGCGTCAATGGACATGATGGCAGTGGGGGACAGAAGTATGGAGGAAACAGAATTTACGATGCGTCTGAGGCGCTTGCCTCGGCATCTTCTTGTGCAGGTTTGTGCTCTTTGGCAGAAGGCACAGTACCGCCAAGTTCTGTTGTGACGGTGTGTAAGACGAGCGCGATAGATTTGACCGCGTCATCATTTGCCGGCACGAATGCGGTAAAATTATCAGGATCAGCGTTGCTGTCGCAGATGCCGTACACGGGGATCTTGAGCTTGAGCGCTTCACGCACAGCGACATTGTCCCGTACGGCATCGATGACGAAAATGGCATGAGGAACACCTTTCATGGCGCTGACGCCAGAGAGTGCCGTGTCCAGTTTGGCAAGTTTTTTGCGGAGGGCCGTTTGCTCTTTCTTCGTGTATTTTTCCACTTCTCCGGAGGAGAAGGACTGACGCAGGTCGAGGTAGTACTTGATCCGTTGCCGCAACGTGTTCCAGTTGGTGAGCAGGCCGGGGATCCACTTCTTGGTCACGGTTGGTTGCCCCAGGGCTTCACCCAGTTCCTCAATAAATGCCGTACTTTGCTGTTTTGTGGAAACGAAGAGGATGGTTTTGCCCTCTTTCTGCATCTTTCGCAGCTCATCACACAGGGCTCCAAGCATCGTGTGTGTCTGTTCCAAATCGAAGATGTGAATGCCCTGACGCACGCCGTAGATGTACGGCGCCATGCGCGGGTTCCATTTTTCGCGTTTGTGCCCGAAGTGGCATGCAGCATCGAGGAGTTCCGTGGTGGAGGGAATAGCCATAGAGGTGGTGGGAGAGAATCCTTGTTGTACTGCGTCGGTTCGCCTGGTAGCGGAGGGCCCGAATGCGGTATTCGGGAGGACCGCTGCGATCAGCAATACGCATGCTTTATACGGGTGCGGAGCAGCAACGGCAAGCATTTTCGTGCCATTTTGTGCGGTTGGCATAGAATGGTTGACACAAGGTAATTTATATGTAAAATATCGCCAAAATTTCCCCAAAAACCCGATGGTACGAGAATATGTCAATCTGGATCATCCAGGATCGAATGCTGGAAAACGCTTCAACTAAGTGGGAGCTTCAAGCGAAGCTTCGGTGCGGCAGACTAGTTTCTACGATCAGGTGATGCAGGGCATACGCTCACATAAGGATACCGTTGTACGGAATATCCAGGGTACGGAGAACGGGGAACGCACATATGTCCTGCTCCTTGGTGAGCAACAGGGCATTTGCCACCGTGTACTGAGTCTGCTGAGGAAGTGCAACCGACCGGATTGCGTATCGGGCGAGCATGCACGCCGGATCGCCGATCCGGAGAATCCGGCATATGTTTTTGCTATACAGCATGGTCTTGTTGAACAAATAGGTGAAGGGGAAGACATGCGTTTGGGTATGATGTACGCGGGTGAGTATCTGCTCAATAGGGTGGATGCCAATCCACGTCTTTAAGCGCTCATGTCTGTCATGCGTTTGGCAGCATGCTGATCATCCCATGTACAGAAGGCGTCGAGCAGGTTTGTGAACTGCTCATGCAGTTTTGCGATTGCATCGTCACGAGGTTCCAGTGTGTCTTCGTCTAGGTACAGTGCGCGGTTGATTTCTATTTGGATACCGGGTGTGCGGTGACGGCTGCAGTACGAGCCGACGATGTACCGTCCGGGGAAAGGTGTATTCACAGCAACGCTGTAACCCAGGCTTTCGAAGTATTCCAGGAAGAACTTGGTGGTTTCTGCGGTACAGGAGCAGTAGTGGCAGTTGCCGAGCACGATGTCCGGACGCGGTTCCCCTGCATAGGGGTGGGCTGGTGGGTTGACCGACCACATAGAGTGACCGTCAATGAGGAAGGAAGCCGTTTGCATAGCCGAACGAAGATCTGCATGGTACGTTTCATGGAAACGTTGAATCCACGATTGCATGGTCGCGAGCGACGGATCCTGCGCGAACACGTCCATGCCATGTGCCTGGCTGAGCATCACGACACCCAGTGCGCGATCGCGACCTTCGGTGTAGATTTCGTCCGGTGCGCGATTGGGGTCGCTGATGATGCGCGAATACGCAGCGGTGACGGTACGTATGCCGGGCACGGCATAGATTCTGTCCGTATAGAGATCCGGTTCCTGCAGGAGCGTTTCGTCTGCATGCGGCATGAGTGCGCGGATATCGGTAGGAATATTCGTACCAGCGTGCGGAATGGAGACGACGAGTTCTTCGTGCTTCATACTTGGCATCCTACCACGCTGTGCTAGGGTGGCTAGGTATGAACGTACAAGAAGAACAGTCCATCACATCTATCGATGATTTAGTGACGTATTACCGGAGAGTGAATTGGGAAAAGCATCTCTACGTTGGTATTGAGTGGGAGCGATCGGGTGTGTACCGGGAAGACTATGCGCCTGTGCAGTACGAAGGCAGCAACGGGTACAACGCTGTACTCCATAAACTGGTGGAGGAAGTAGGCTGGGAAGTCATAGAGAGTGATGAGGATGACCTCTTGGAATTGCAGCGCGGCGAAACGCGCGTGACGATCGAGGGTGACGGACGTCTGGAACTGGCGGGTTCGCCGCAGGAAATTTTGCATGATCTTGCGCGCGAACTCCGGATTCACAACAACGAAGTTGTGGAGATGGGTAATATTTTTGGCATCGGCTGGCTACCGTTAGGTCTGCAGCCACTGCACAATAACGCAGACATTCAAATGATGCACAAAGAGCGCTATCGCATCTTCCAGGGCATAGGCGATCGGGAACTCATGGAAACCATGACCAAACGTCTCAATGGTCTCACGGCCAATTTAAGCTACACGAACGAGGAAAATGCCGTCCGCAAGGCGCAGACCGCATTCCGCGTACTGCCCATTGTCGGCGCCATGTTCGCCAGCAGTGGTCTGGAGAACGGGAAAGAACGGGGTTTGCTCAATGAGCGCCGCAGGGTGATTCAGGGGCATGCGCCGGAACGCACAGGGATTCCATCTTCCATACTGGACGCAGATTTCTCGTTGGCAGATTGGTTGAGTTACTACGCGGATTTGCCGGTGGTGCTTATAGAACGCGACGGAAAAGAAGTGCGGACAGAAGAACAATTCACGTTTCGCCAGTGGATGGAAGAGGGGAGGGAAGGGCGGCAGCCGACAGCCAAGGATTTTGACCGGCACATCAAGACCACCTGGTCGGACATTCGTTTGCGTCCTTCGTACCTGGAATACCGTGTGCCGGACAGCGTGCCGTTTCGGTTCGTGATGGCATTGCCCGCACTCATGAAGGGACTCATCTTCGATTCCGAGAACTGGGAAGCCGTAGCGCAGCTCACGCAGGGGTGGACGTACCAGGATGTGCTGGATCTCGACCGGCGTGCCTGGAAAGATGGTTTGCAAACGGAGGTCGACGGCAAGCCGCTTCTGCTCTTTGCACAGGAATTGCTCATGCTGGCGAACCAGAAGTTGCACAGCTTTGAACGCTTGGATGGCAGCGAACAGGACGAGACGGTGTACTTAACGGCGCTCAAGGAACAGATTTTTATTAAGGAAAAGAGCCCAGCGGAAGAGATACGCGACTGTTTCCGGGGTGAATGGAACGAAGAGGCAACACGCGTGCTGGCGTGGTGCGAAGGGGAGTAGGGTTGGGATTAGGATTAGGATTGGGATTGGGGCGAGTGGCGCTGGCAGCGCTGCGCGAGTTCTTGGACAGAAACTCGTTCTTGTGTGAGTGTATCCCGGTCGCGGATCGTGACGGTATCTTGCACGCCCTGGGCATCGTCTTCGCCCAGTGTGCCGAAGTCCACGGTGACGCATTGCGGCGTACCGATTTCATCCTGCCGCCGGTAGCGCTTACCAATAGAACCTGTGACATCGAAGTCCAGGCGCAGTCCGGTAGTATCCTGCAGCTGTTTGTAGATTTCCTGTGCTTTGGCGACAAGGTGTTCCTTTTTGCTTAGAGGCAACACCGCTGCCTGCACGGGGGCGATGCGCGGATGCAGGTGCAGCACAGTGCGGTTTTCTCCTTCTATCTGCTCTTCATCGAATGCTTCGAGCAGCACCATGAGCATGAGGCGAGAAAGGCCAAACGTGGGTTCGATCGCGTGGGGAATTAGCTTTTCACCCGTATCCGGATCGGTGTACTGCAGGTCCGTGCCGCTCTGTTCCATGTGGTTTTTGAGGTCGAAATCCGTGCGGTACGCCAGTCCGAAGAGTTCTTTCCACCCAAATGGCGTGGCGTATTCAATGTCTGCGGTACGTTTGGAATAGTGCGAGAGCTCTTCCTGCGTGTGTTCACGCACCCGCAGGCGGTCCGGAGCGAAACCGATTTCTCCAAGCCATATCTGTTGTTCCTGCAGCCAGAAATCAAACATGTCCTGCCACGCAGGTTCGCGGATGAAGTACTCAAATTCCATCAGGTCGAATTCCAGAGTGCGGAATATAAAGTTGCCTGGCGTGATTTCGTTGCGGAACGCTTTGCCCACAGATGCGATTCCGAACGGCAGGCGCATGCGTGTGGTATTGAGCACGTTTTTAAAATTGACGAACATGGCCTGCGCGATTTCGCCACGCAGGTACACGCTGCGCTGTTCTTCCTTGGACTCTATAGCTCCAAGGTGCGTCTGGAAGAGCAGATTGAACGTGCGGGCATCGGTGAACTGCCCCTTTGCGCCGCAGCGGGGGCAGGGAATTTTGTTCTTTTCAATGATGGCAGTCAGTTCCTCCAGTGTTTTCCCTTCAACCTGCTGTTCGGGATCCACCGTTGCAATCAAATGGTCTGCACGGTGGCGCGCCTTGCACGCTCGGCAGTCCACCATGGCGTCGTTAAAGTTGGCCACGTGGCCGCTGGCTTCCCATACCCGCGGATTCATGAGAATAGCGGCATCGATGCCTACCATATCCTGCCGCTTGGTGACGAAGCGTTCCCACCACCAGTCGCGCAGGGCATTCTTGAGCGCTGTACCCGCAGGACCGTAATCCCAGCTATTGCTCAATCCGCCGTAGATTTCTGAGCCCGGGAACACAAATCCTCTGCGTTTACAGAGCGAGACGAGCGTTTCGAGCGAGGGTGCGGGCATGCGCAGATCATAGGGGAGAGAAGCACAGGAAGAAAGTGGTGCTGCAGTCGTCTTCCAATTGTATGTAAAATATAGTATAATATTATTGTCAAATACACTCCTTATGCAGGTTATATCCCTCACGAGATTCCTCACAGCCTTCGCGGGGTTCGGTGCGCACACAGCTGCCGCGCAAGCGTCGGATGCGGGAATCACTGCCGTTGCAGTATCACCGCTTGGTACATGGGTACTCCTGATTGTCATTGGTTTC
>JAAYXY010000041.1 GCA_012515645.1 Candidatus Peribacteria bacterium
AACCGCACACCGGACCATGATCCGCGGTGCAGGCGCATACGGCTCAAAGGCTACATTCATAATGCGCTTTTTATGCTCAGAAAGGGGTTCAGGATTGCACAAACAGACCGCACAAAGCTGGAGGGAAACAGGCATTTTGTGACAAGCCTGGTAATAGATTGCGTGAAGTAAAAAGAAAAAGAAGCTACATTGAAATCGCACACTCTATTGTCCCCACTTGCTGTGATACCTCATATACCTGACCGCATCGATATCACATCATGCTCTAAGCGCAACAGAGACGATCATATCGCCAGATACACTTTTGCATGCAAATACGCCAAGGGAAAACACGTACTGGATATCGCGTGTGGCACAGGGTATGGAACAGATATGCTAAGAAAATCAGGAGCCGCTGTGTTGGGTGTAGATATATCGCAAGACACAATAAAAAAAGCAAAGCAGAAGTACGGCGACTATTTCGCAACAGGCGATATCCGTACATTCCAATCAAAACAGAAATTTGACATGATTGTTTGCTTCGAAACAATCGAACACATAAGCGAATACCATGAAGTTATACAAAACCTATACTCGCTTCTTAAGAAGAACGGCAGACTGCTGATTTCGAGTCCGAACAAAAGAATAACCAAACCATTAATCGGAAAACCTATGGTCAGCTTCCATGCGCAGGAATTCACCCCAAAAGAACTGACTTTTCTCTTAAACGAAAAATTCACAGTACAAGGCTATTTTGCTCAGCGTCAGCAGCCTCGCATACCCTGTAAAATTGCACGCAGCATATACGGAAAAATATGCCGCCCACAGCACAGAGCCTCTCCGGTGGTCACGAAAGTCCACCCATGGAATGAGGGGCGATATTTTATTGTATTGGCAACTGCCAAGTAAAATTATGCCCCTGCTTTTCACTACATCCTGGGATGACGGCAACGTACTGGATGTGCGCATAGCGGAAATGCTGGAGCGCTATGACCTGCGCGGCACGTTCTATGTGCTGCCACACGAAGGCGGCGAATCGCTGCGGAACGAAACGATACGCGCTCTGGCAGAGAAACATGAGATCGGCGCACACACGCTGCGACATCGCAACCTCCCGGATCTGCCAAGGGAAGAAATGGAGAGCGAAATCCGCGGCAGTAAAGAGTGGGTGCAACACATAACGGGCAAATCCTGCACCATGTTCTGCTACCCCCGCGGCTTTGTATCCACAGCCGCGAAGCACGCCATTGCACAGGCGGGCTTTGCGGGCGCGCGGACGACCGTGCCGCTGCAGTTTGGCACCGATGACCCGTACATGTTGCCAACAACGCTGCAGGTGTACCCTTTCCCTATGCGCCCACGGTTCTCACAGTGGTGGCACCCGCTGGATCCTCTGGGGCCGCTGCGCGCCAAGTGGCGGCGGCTGCGCGCACTGGGAACGCCGATCGCCGCCTGCAAAGGATGGCTACCACTCGCCAAGTGGCTGCTGGTGTACGCCGTACAAACAGAGCAACCGTTCTTCCACCTGTGGGGGCACGCGAAAGAAATTGAACGGTACGGCATGTGGGAACAACTGGAAGCATTGTTGGTATTCGCAAAAACGCAGGACATCGCACCGGCAACCAACGCCGAATTCATCGCTGCATTGCGGCCACCATCCGCTCTATGAGCGTAACCAGACTGTGCCCCTCTGTAACGCGCCTACGCAATTCCGTAGCGAGTTGAGTGCGCTTTTCCGGAGAGAGCGAAAACAGATGCTTGGCCGTGCTGCCCATGGTCTCATTCGTACACAGGCACTCAGATGGAAGAATGCCCTGCGCGGCACGGCTGGATACTGCTACTGGGCAACCGCACGCCATCGCCTCCAGAATCACCTTGTCCAGCCCGCCGCTCCCCGCATGGAGAAGCAATGCGGATTGCTGTAATACATCGCGGACACGGGCATGCGATACAGGCCCGACCGCAACGCGGTCGTGTATGCCCGATGTACGCATGCGTTGCTCCAGAACCTGCAGAAGCTCATGGTCTTGCTGCGTTACGGGGCCGCCTGCCAGAACAAGACGATACGAAGCATCTAACTGCGCGAAAGCATCTAGGATAACGTCCAGGTGTTTGACGCGCGTTACGCGGCCAATGGCAGTGATGAGGTGCTCATCGCGCTTGGCATCATCGGGAACAAAAAAATCCGTATCGATGCCATGGCCCAAGATTTCGTGCCGGCGGGACCGGCGCGGCAAGCCATAGGCGGTGGCGCTGAACACCGTACGCACACACCGCAGAGCAACCGGCAGAGCCCAGCCCCCGCCGCGCGCCTCGTACCAAAGGTACACGGGCTTGCGCAAACAAAACCATAGTGGAGCACCCAGCACCACCCACACGGGCGTCATGTGCACAAAGACGCGATCGTACTCCCGACGCATGCTCCACTGCAGCCGCCAAAAACGCAGAATCTGCCGCCAAACGGGCAAGCCGTCTTCTTTGCGGAGTGAAACAATGTGCACGTTGGGCGGAAACGGATGTTCGCGCGCCAACTGGCCGATGACGGAAACACGCTCACAGTGCCGCGCAAAACCCTCGATCCACCGCAGGAAGAAACCCAGAATCGGATCGTGCGCGTCCACTTTCTGCGTGATGATGAGGAGCTTCATACAGATTGGAGGTAACGGGCGTACGCGGCGACTGTTTCCGTACGATCGTACACATCCAGCACCGCACGCGCTGCGGATCCGATGCGCTCTCGCAGGGGAGCATCGGCGAGCAGGCGTGCAATTTGCCGCGCAAGATCATCCGGCGCACCCGTGGTGAGAATGCCATTGTACCCGTCTTTGATGACTTCGGGAGCCATGCCAACGGGTGTCGCAATGCAGGGCATGCCCAATGCCATTGCCTCCAAAAGAACGCGCGGCCCCCCCTCGCTGCGGGAATTCATCACGAAGACTTGTGCCTGCAACAAAGTCTTGAGCACATCCTCCGGCACCGGCAGCCACCCCGCAAAATCCACCCTATCTACAATGCCCAAAGCGCGTGCGCGCTTCTGCGCAGAAGAACGCAAAGGTCCATCGCCGATTACAACGAGTCGCACGGACGGGAGCGTTGCAACAGCCTGCAATAGCTCCATGAGCCCCTTGTTCGCAACAAGCCTGCCGCAGAAAGCAACGTCATACCGCTTCTGCTGCACGGAAACAGAGCGCAGAAGCGCAGTATCCAGATACATAGACGAAATAATATGGATAGCATCGGGCGCAATGCCCCATGCAATGAGCACCGACCGTACGGCAGCATTCACCGTACGCACACCGGCAGCAGATTGAACAAGGAGCGGGAGGAAACGCCGAGACAGTGCGCGACCAATACGTTCGGCAAGTGAAGCCGGGTGCGGATACCCCACAATATGGTGCACTTCCAGCACATACTGCAGCCCCGTCTTCCGCGCCAACCAACCGGCGCCAATACTGTTATAGAAGGGCGGATAGCAGTGCACAGTCATGATGTGATGACGATGCCGGGTATAGAGCTCCCTACCTTTCGCCAGTATCCACCACGGCTGGTACCACAAACCGCGCGGCGAAGGATGGATGTACACCGGCAAATCTTCAAACTGGTGCGGCTCTGCACCTGCAAAAGGACAAATCACATCGATGCGTTCCCAATACGCAGAAAGTTCCCGCAGCGTCTGAGAGAACGCCCCTTGTTTGCCGGCGGCAACAGATCGATCCCCGCTGATCATGAGGAGATTTTTCTTCATGCAAGCGAACGGAAAAGTGCAGTGTGCTCCTGAGCAATGCACGCCCACGGACGGTTGGGCGGAATCGCTGCGGCAGGAGGATAGGCCGCCGCAACTTCCTGGATGGCAATGGCAATCTCTTCGGGAAATTGCAGGGGGCGCACAACCATTCCCTGCGCCAATACCGAGCTCAATCCGTGTTCCGCGGTGAGCAGCACCGGCAAACCCGCACTGCACGCTTCCAGCGCCACGTTGGGACTGATTTCTGTGAGGGAAGGCAACATGAGCAAGTCATGCATATCCATGACTTCCCGTTTATCGGTTCCGTGCACTGCCGACGTAAACGCAATGTGCCCACACAGATCCAGACGCTGGGTAAGCCGCTGCAATCGTCGCTTGCGCGGCCCCTCCCCCACAATCGTGAGCTGGAAACCCGCAGGCAAAACGCGCATTGCCCGCACAAGCGCCTCCGTATTCTTAAATCCGACGAGGCGGCTCATCACCAGCAAACGGAACGGCGAATGCGCTGTACGTGCAGCCGCATCGCTGCTCTGAAACGAAGAAACCGCATTCTCGATCACCGAATGCTGCGGCAGTGTGTAATGCTTCTCATAAAGCTCCTGCTGGAACGCCGTCGAAAACACCACATGATCGAATGAATGGAGAATCCTCCCCATCAGGAATCTCACCAACCTCCCTACTCCCCACCCCCCTCCATACCACTCTCTCATACTCTTCCTGCCGCCTAAGTCCGTATACCGCTCCCAGAAAAAATCCCCGCCGAGGCGCAGAACCTTCTTTGGCTTCTTGAGCCGCGCCATCCACAGTGGCACACCGCAACTCACAGAGGAAAACGCATAGACAATGTCGGCGTCTGCCGCGTGTTTTTTGAGCGCCTGTGCATACCGCCACCAATGTGCGAATGGAAAAGCTGAGCGCCATACGTGAATAACGTCATGCTGATCTCTGATCACTGATCTCTGATCACTGTACGTTATCACGCTGATCTCTGCTCCCGACTTTTTAAGCTCCTCAGCCAACTTCTCCACATACGTCGCAGGCCCGCCGATATCCGGAGGATAAATGCCCGTCGCTAGCACTAGCTTCATAAAATATGATCGAGAAATCATATCTAGAATACCCTCTCAGCAAGCGGACTTCGAATATTCTTAAACGCAGGATTCGTCATCTGCGTATAGCGCTGCGTGGTGCGAATATTGGCATGACCAAGCAATTCTTGAACATATCGAATATCTGTACCATTCTCGAGTAAGTGCGTTGCAAAACCCTGCCAATATCCCACAGGGTATTTTACCACGAGTCAACATCGAATATGTCCAAACATTGCGCCAAATACACATAGGAAACAAGTCCTTACGGAAGGGTAACAAAAAAAGTTAAAATCAAAGTATGCTAGAGATACTTTGGGGATTGAAAACACATGCCATACTAGATATGTGGACAATTGAACACTTATTAAGTGGTCTTTCCGTCGGGTCTGCTATCAAAAAAAAGAACCATAAAACTTTTCAAAAAATCCTAAATCTAACAGACCATAATCATCACTCATGGTGGTTTGATATTAGTGGTATTCTCTTTTTGGCGTATATGTGGGAAACACTAGAGCATTATCTAGAAGAGGGATTAGCAGGTTCAGTTGTAC
>JAAYXY010000042.1 GCA_012515645.1 Candidatus Peribacteria bacterium
CAGACAGCTATTTCGTGGAAACCGTAGGATCCAAGCGCCTCGATTCAGTCAAAGATTACATCAGGAACCAGCGCCAGATGACAATGAACATCTAGAATCCGCGCAGCTTGCTGCGCGGTAGTTCAAATTTTGTGTAAATTACCCAACCTTTTTACCCCTCCCCTCCCCCCGACACCTCCAGCGCCAGCTGCCCACAGGCGGCAGCGATATCCTGCCCCATGGATCTGCGCTGCGTAATGTCGATGCCATAGGAGGCAACAATCTCTTTGAATCTGCTCATGCTCCCCTCTTCGCTCGGCGTGAAGGATTTACCCGGCACGCGGTTTAAGGGGATCACATTGATCTTGCAATCCCCCGCTCGCTTGGCAAAAGCTGCAAGTTCCCTGGCAAGTTCCTCCGTATCATTCACTCCCGCAATCAGCGTGTATTCAAACGTGATGTGATGCCTGCGATTGCCAAGCGTTTGCGTGTACGCCCTGCACCAATCGGCAAGCAGGTTGATGAAGTTGGGAACGGTGGAAGGAACAATGGATTCTCTGCGCTTCTGGTTGGCGCTGTGGAGCGAGACCGCGATGCGCACAGGCGGCCAATCGGGATCGGTGAGCAGTTTCTCCATCTGCCACAGGATTCCCACGGTAGAGACGGTGATGTGTACAGGCCCGATATCCGTGTGCTGTAACCACGTATTGATGGTGGCCTTCACATTCTCGTAATTTGCCAGGGGTTCCCCCATTCCCATAAAGACGACGTTGCTGATGCGCTCCTGCCCTTTGCCGCACTCGCGCAGGAATGCGATCCAAAAACGGTACTGGTCAACGATCTCATCGCTGGTGAGGCTGCGTTTAAGCCCCATGGCGCCCGTTGCGCAGAAGGTGCAACCCATGGCGCAGCCGATCTGGGAAGAGACACAGAGTGTCCACTGCCCTTTGGCATTCTGCATGAGTACTGTTTCAAAATTGAGCCCGTCTGCTGCACTCAGCACGGCTTTGTAGGTATCTTCCGCCGGGTTCGTTTGCAGAGCTTTTTGCTCTACGGAAATCCAGGGGAGCTCTTGCTGCAGCATCTCACGCATCGGCTTTGGCAGCGTGAGGCACTCGAGCCACGACTTTTTTCCCGGCTGAAAGAGCGCCTGTTGCACTTGTTTCCACCGAAACTTCGGCTCGTCGGGGAAAAGAGTACTGAACCGTTCCTGGCGTGTGGGGAAACGCATGGTTCACAGTATAGTGATGAACTGATTCCCAATGCCATGCGCCGAAAGAACAGAAGGTTATTGACACGATGAGAAGAATGCCTCGTCGCGCATTTGTGTACAGTGAGGGCAAACACATAGACAGCATCCCGTCATTCCTTGCCATCTTTTCGATGTGATGGTTTGGCAGTATTGACGGTGGAAAGCCCCCTCCGTACAGTTATTTCCCTTCCTTCACCCCCTTCGCATGAAGCAGATTCTCCTCGCACTTGGCACCTTCGGCACACTCGCACTGTTCGCTCTGGCCTACGCGCCGGCAGCCAGCGCCTGCTCCGGATATGGGTGTGGCAACACGTACTACGGGGAATCGTACAGAACCCCGTACTACGGCGACAACACCTATAACTGCCACTATTACGGCAGCAACGGTGCCTGCTACCACTACAGTTACCGTGACTACCGGCCGTACTACCCGACATACAATTACCACCGCGACAATATCAGCTACCATCCCTACGAAGTTCGGAGTCGCACGCCTGAGCGCTGCACGTACCAGCAATACGATCGGTACGGCAGATACCAGCGGTACACACGGAACTGTACCGAACAGTGGTACTACCGGTAGCCACCCATACATCGCCGGTTTTGTGGTATACTGTAGGCAGTGTCTATGGACATCAGGCTTACAAAAATCATTTGCACGCTGGGACCTGCCTCCGGAACCGGGGAGCATATTGCAGCTCTGGCGGATGCCGGCATGAACATCGCGCGCATCAATGTGTCGCACGGAACACGCAGAGAGCACACTGCGTTGCTGGAAACCATTCGGATCGTGAACGCGGAGCGGAATGTGCCCGTTGCGACGATGCTGGATACCAGAGGCGCGGAAATCCGCACGGGAGACGTACAGACTCCCCTACAGATCCGCAAGGGCGATACCGTACTGTTCGCTCCGCATGCGCAGGTAGCGCATGGCGATGAACGCATCGTCACCGTCAACTATGACGGCTTCGCCGGGGACGTCCGCGAAACGGACCGCATCCTGCTGGATAACGGCGAACTTTCCTTCGATATCCTGGAGATCCGGGATGACGGCGCCGTGCAAGCCCGTGCACGGGAAAGCGGCACGATCGGCAGCAGGCGCCACATCAATCTGCCCGGCGCAGATATCGACCTGCCTTCCGTGACGGAGAACGACTGGGATGACATCGGTTTCGCAACGGAGCAGGGCGTCGACTTTGTCGCGCTTTCCTTCATCCGTTCAGCGGAAGAAGTGGAGGCGGTGCGAGCATTCCTCGCCAAGCGCAAGAGCTCTATGCGCATCATCACCAAAGTGGAAACAGCGCAGGCCATTGAGCAGTTGCAATCCATTGTGGATGCATCCGACGGCGTGATGGTGGCGCGCGGGGATCTGGGTGCGGAAGTACCGTTCGAACGCCTGCCGGCACTGCAAAGTGAGATCGTCGTTCGTTGCAGCAATGCCGGCAAACCCGTCATCGTCGCAACGCACATGCTCGAAAGCATGAAGGAGCATCCCATGCCGACGCGTGCCGAAGTGACCGACGTGGCGCATGCGGCATCCGAAAGCGCAGATGCCACGATGCTGAGCGGCGAAACAGCTACGGGCAAGCATCCTGTGACGGCGCTGGAGGCGATGCACCGCATCCTGCTGGCAACCGAACGGCACGGAGCGCGATTCACGCGTACACAGAGCATTCCTCTGCGCGATGATCCCTACGACGCCCGCGCGCAGGCCACGGTACAGCTCGCCCACGACACGGATGCCACCGCGATTCTCGTCTTTACGCGCACGGGACGCACAGCCATGCAGATCAGCAGATTCCGACCCAACGTCCCGGTCATAGCCTGCACGCACGATGCCGCCGTGCAACGCTCACTGGCACTGTTCTTCGGCGTCTTCGCTCTCCATACGCTATTCGGCGAACCGGAGGAAACCGTGCAGAGCGGCATGCGACTGCTCCAAAACGCCGGCTTCGGCGAGAGCGGCGACCGCATCATCGTCGTTTCCGATATTCCCAAGCACTACGCAGACTGGAGCATCCAGCAACGGTCCGTTGCATAGCGCACTACTTTTTCTTTTGTTCGTTGCCGCCCCACTTGTGCCACGGCAGCTCCAATTCTGTGAGCGGCACGTTATCGAGGAAGGAAAACATTCCGCTTGTTCCAGCACCAGCGGACGGTGCCTGCACGTTTGCCAAAACTCCGCGTTTCTTTTTGCGTAACACACGGATGAGCACGTACGCGGCAGTGCCGCTGAAAACAGTGACAAACGCGATGAGTGCAGCCGTGATCCTGCCCGAAGAGAGTGCGATGCCTACGAGAGTTTTCTGCGTGCATTCCTCCGTACAGTACTCTCCTCCATCGCACTCTTCGCCGGAGTCCACCGTGCCATCACCACAATAGGGCAGCCTGCAATCGGTGCGACAGGCATCCGCACGGGCATCGGCATTGCGTGCACCGTCATCGCATTCCTCACCTGCTTCCAACATGCCGTTACCGCATATCGGTTCCATTGCTTCTTCTGCTTCTGCTTGCTCCTCTGCTTCTCCTGCTTCTGTTTCTTCCTCTTCTTCCTCCGCTATCTCCTCTGTCTCTGCCGGCTCTTCTCTCACTTCTTGCTCGTTCGTTTCTTCTACTGTTTCCATGATCACTTCCGCCTGCGCCGTTTCTATGGTTTCTGCCTCCTCCGGTTCCGTTGCTTCTGGTACGTCAACTTCCCCCGGCGGAGCTTCATGCATTCCTTCCGTCGCTTCTTCCTCCACCACGTCTTCCTCTTCTGCTTCTACTTCTGTCACTACTTCTGCCTCCTCCACTGCTACGGCCACTTCTTCCGTACTTTCCTCTTCTTCCATATTTTCCTCGCTCTCTTCTCTTTCTTCTGTGCTTTCTTCCTCTTTGATCTCCTCCTCTGCTTCTCCTGCTTCCTCCTGTACTTCTTCCACATCTTCTTCCAGCGGCACCAAAACATCTTCGCCACTCTCATCCTGTAGCGTCATGAGTGCAGTTGGAGCAGTGTCCTCTTCACAAGGGTCTGCGAAAACATACTGACAGCCTCCGGAACACGCGCCGCCTTCATCGCACTCCGGCGGCATACAGTAGGTTCCGCAACTGTAGACTACGAAGCGTTTCTCTGTGATCAGATGCCCTGTTTTGGGATCGAGTGCGTAATAGAGTCGGCTCTCCGGTTCGCACTCCTCGCCAAGGTACGGCGCTATGTAGCCGTCGCCGCAATAGGCAATGGTGCAGTACCTCGTACAGTACGTAAGACCGTTCAAACGCCCCATGTCGCACTCTTCCCCGGAATCGAGGATACCGTTGCCGCAGAGCGCACTCCAGGCTTCCGATGGTTGCTGCTGATATATTTCCGGGCAACCGTCCGAGGGGTACGGTAAGCCGACACACTCGTCATATGGATCCGCACCGTACGCATCCCGCAACCCGACTGCTGCAACCATGACGATGCAGGCGATGGACACGATCCACCGGATAAAGGCGGTGCACTGGCGGGTTTCTGTGTGCATTTCTATATATAATACCACTTTTTTTCAAAATCCTCCAGGGATTCTCCATCCTCTGACACGTTGCATGATCAATCGGCTTTCTTGGCAACGGCTGCAAAATCCCTCATGTATTCCACATCCCGAGCCCGTGACGGCAGCATCGCCTGGATTTTATGCGATGTCTCCAGCGTCTCCAGTGACTGTTCCGCCGCAAGCTGCATATTGAGCAACTGCTGCTCCAGGAGCAACTGAGACCGTTGGCGCTCCAGAGTGCGCAGATTGTAACCTTTGGTCGCGTTGGCATTCTGGTGGAACAAAATCAGCATCGCCAGCGCCAAGATAAGACCGCCAATCGCAGACATGAGAAGTATGTTCCCCTGGTTCATCATGTTCCCCAGCGACGTCCGGCGCTGCGGCGCCAATGGTGTACGAGTGCAAGCCACCTGTGGGAGGGAGTATATCATAGATCGGTTTGCGGAAGACACCGCTCAAGTACGCGGAACTTGGCGCTCCTGCTGCGGGGATTGCGCTTTGCTTCCTCCTCCGAAGGAACAACCGGCTTCCTGGTGCGCAATGCGTACCTCGCCGGCTCCGTCACCGCGCCGGTCTCTGCGCTGCGCACAGGAGTGGCAAGCGCTTTCATTGCCACTTTGACCATGCGGTCTTCCAGTGAGTGGTAACTGATGACTCCCATGCGGCCCCCGGGTGCCAGCAAGCTCGGCGCGGTTTCCAGTAATGCGCGCAAAGAGCCGATTTCGTCGTTGACGGCGATGCGCAGCGCCTGGAAAACCTGCGGCAGCACGCGCGGCGCACGGAAACCAAAGACTGCTTCCGCGCATGTGCGCACATCCCCAGTCGTCTGTGCGGCCGACGCGCCGAGCGCCTGCGCGAGGCGGCGGGTCTGCCGCAACTCGCCGAAATCATGCAGGATCGCACTGATTTCTTCTGCATCCATCCGTTGCAGCATCTCTGCAGCCGTCTCCCCGGCATCCCGGTTAAAACGCATGTCCAGCGGCGCATCGTTGCGGAACGTAAAACCGCGGCTGGCATCGTCTACATGCGGCGAACTTAAGCCCAGATCCGCAAAAATCACATCCTGCGGCGGCAGCGCAAGCGATGCCAGATCCCGGAAGTTGCCATGATGCAGCACCACGTTCGGAGCCGAAAGGCGTGTTTGGGCATAACGCAGGTTCTCTGCGTCGGCATCGAGCCCCGTCAGGCGCCCCGATTCGCCAATGGCGCCCAGGAAAGCGCTCGCATGGCCGCCGAGACCCACCGTGCAGTCCAGCACTGCTTCCCCTTTGGCGGGAGCCAGCAGATCCATGGCCTCTGTGAGCAGAACAGGTTCGTGGTGCACGCTGCTATTCTCTCTGGTAAAATCGTTGGCACAAGGAAGTCCGCTTGCTCTATGGTATAAGGATTTCTCTGTATACAAAATGTGAACGGTATTCTGCGATTGAGGGGGTGTAGAGGTTGGTCATTCCCAGCCGCACGTGCGGAGACGTGCGGCTGGTTTGTTTTGTGTTTTATGTCAACGTGTGGCTGGGGACTTTTTGGAATGGAGTAAAAAATTATGCATTTGAAATCACGACAAGAAGAGTCTACATTCCCTCACCAATGTCTCCCGCAAAAGACATGTATCGTTCAAAACGACAAATTTCTCGAGAGAATTTGCCGAAACTCAAAGCGAATCTTGTACTGTTTTTACGACAGAAGAACAGAGTGTATTGCCGGGCTCTCAAGAGGCCGGTGCATTTAACCAAACTGCCTGATGCTCTTGTTGAGCGGCAGGATGCCAAGAGGAGATTGCAGCGCTTTCTGGTTGCGGTGGATATTCTTGCAGGTGCAAAAACATACGAGAGGAGGCAACTGAGAGGAAAGACGAATTACGAGATTACAGGAATGGATGTGAATGGCGTCCTTGTTTGTGTCCATGTGCGGGAAGAAGTGGTAAGGAAAGACCGCATACTCTATTTCGTTTCCTGCTACTAAAGAAAAACTCCCACCCCCTAACTAACGGGGATCAGAGTTTCAGGATCATTTCGTTCCGGATTGGAGGGATTACCACTCGCAGGGAGGAACCAATCGGACGTACTCTGATGTGCCTCTATTGTATAAATTCCTTTACAGTGCGTCAATGGAGAAATTTGATGCTAGAATCGCTCTTATCCGCACAGCTTTCCTCATTCACTTTACTCCGTCCGCGTTGCTATTTATCGGTCATTCCCAGCCGCATGTACGGCGTGCCTCTCATAGCTGTGCGAAGTGGGGGAGACGTGCGGCTGGTTTATTTTGTGTTTTATGTCAACGTGCGGCTGGGGACTGCCATTCTCTCTGCCAAAACCGCGGACACAAGGAACTCACCTTGCGCTATGACATAAGGATTTCTCTGTATACAAAATGTGAACTATAAACTATACGCGGGGCAGATGGTTCTCTTAAACAGATACGGAGCGCGCGGTAGAACAATAGTACCCAAAAAGCGCTGCCGCCTTCTTGGTAGTATGATTCCGCCATAGATTTGCTACCATGAGCTCTGATGGCGGCAATACCCAAGAAAATCCAGGCTCTCGTCGAACGTTTTGAGGAACAAAAGGATTCTTACACATCCGGTAAGTACAATGAGACTCTTCTGCGACAAGACTTTCTCAATCCATTCTTAAAAGAGCTTGGTTGGGATGTGGACAACACGCAGGGGCACGCAGAGGCGTACCGCGAAGTCATTCACGAAGATGCAGTCAAAGTGGGTACGGCAACAAAAGCGCCGGATTACTCCTGCCGCATCGGCGGCATCCGCAAGTTCTTCGTAGAAGCCAAAAAGCCATCCGTTTCCATCAGGGGAGATCCTGCACCTGCGTACCAGCTCCGCCGTTACGCATGGAGCGCCAAGCTCCCTATTTCCATTCTCACGGATTTTGAAGAATTTGCCGTATACGACTGCCGGCAGAAGCCGAAACCAACGGACAGCGCTGCGATATCCCGCATCTTCTACTGCACTTACGACCAGTATGCGGAGCACTGGAACCACATTCAGTCGATCTTCAGCAAAGATGCCATCCTCAAAGGATCGTTCGATGCATATGCAGAGGAAGCGACGAAGAAGCGCGGCACTGCGGAAGTGGATGATGAATTCCTAAAAGAGATCGAATCGTGGCGCGATCTATTGGCGAAGACGATTGCCCTGCGCAATCCGAAGCTCACAGAGAAAGAACTGAACTACGCCGTGCAGAAGACGATCGACCGCATCATCTTTCTGCGCATCTGCGAAGACCGGGCATAGAGGAGTACGGCAGGCTCCTTGCCGAAGTGAATGGCGCGAATA
>JAAYXY010000043.1 GCA_012515645.1 Candidatus Peribacteria bacterium
ACTGCTCCTGCACCGGCACCCCGCAGTCCGGCTTCGTCGATACACTTCCATGCCGGAACCGCACCCTGCGCTTTAAAGCAGGAGCCCGCTGTTTTGCCGTGCGGCTGTGATGCAAAACGGTGCTGGAATATACCTTCGATTGCTCTCTGAATTTCCACTGCAGGCCTCATAGGAACACTGAGAGTGGCAGACCAAATGATAGTGGGCATTGTGCGTGCTCCATCGGTCGTTTGTGCTTTAAATACTGAGCTTCGGTAGCTGAATTGGCATTCTTTTTTTGGCAGCGTACGCCATTTGCCATTACGGAATGTCCTCACGGATTCGATGAATGTATCTGTCCATATACCCTCTTGTCCCTGCCCAGCATTGCCAAAAACAGCACCTCCCACTGTGCCGGGAATGCCGGTAAGAGGGGAGAGATCCAAACTCTCTTCTGCCAGCTCGTTTATGAGCATGGCCAGGTTTTTCCCTGCGGCTACAGTGATACGTGCAGATGTTTGCGGTTCCGCCGGTTCCATATACACGGCATCCGCGGCAATGCGCAGAACGAGTGCTTGGATGGTTCCATCAGCGAAAATAGTGTTCGTCCCCCCGCCCAGGGGCACGATGGGAACCTGTTTTTCCTGTGCGAACCGCCATGCTTGTTCTATGTCTCCTTCTGTGGCTGCCACAGCAAAGTATGCGGCGGTGCCGCCAATGCGCATTGTGGTCTTCCCTCTCAGTGGAACGGATTCCTGAATTTCCATGAGCCACTATCCTACTTCCGGGAGAGGAGGCTTGCCAGTTTGTCCATGGTATCCACAATCTTTTCGTTTTGTCCCCTGTTCCTGAGTTTTGCAAGTATGGCTACCAGCAACGCCAGTCCCAGTAATCCTGCGACAATGATGAGCAACGCACGCATATCCAGTTCTATGTGCAGTGCCAAGAGTGTTGCCTGTGTCAGCGCGAAGAAGAAGATGCCCAGGAGCACACCCGTACCGAGTGTGACGGTTATAACCTGGGCACGGTTTTCCTGCGAGTCCTGCGGCGCACTCGCGAGACCCGTGAGCAGTTCGCTGCTCACAATGACAGGATCGTCTCCCCATTCTTTGAGCATAGTGGTGACTTTGCGCTGCAGAATGAGGGCAACAATCTTCTTAAATGACACCGCCGTCTTTCCGGCAATAATAGCCCGGTTTTCCCCCGGTCGGATTTCCACTTCCAGGTCTTCGTGCTTATCGTGCATGGGCGCAAGTGTACGCCTGGATGCATACACGGACAATCGTCTAGAAGGTGTTCCTACCACTTATGTAATTCTGTCTCTCCAAAAAACCGCCGGATTTCCGCTGCCGCAGTTTCGGGACTGTCTGATGCATGCACGATATTACGCATTTTACTCTGCCCCGGTTCCTTGCTGCCGTACTCTGCGCGGATGGTGCCGGGAGCCGCTTCCAGGCAATCTGTAACGCCCAGCATGTCGCGCATGCGGGCGATGATGTTTTCCCCTTCCAGCACCATGCCAATCACTGGTGCGGATTGCATGAATTGTTCCACTTCAGGATAGAACGGCTTGTCCGCGATGTGCGCGTAGTGTTCGCGCAGCAGTTCCTGGGTGAGCTTTAGCATCTTGCATGCAATGATGCGGAATCCGGCTTCTTCGAAGCGGGAAATCACTTTGCCGCAGATTCCCTGCGAGAGTGCGTCGGGTTTGAGGAGAATAAGTGTGCGTTCCATAAGAGAGACGGAGAGTGTGAGCATGGTAGGGATCCGCATTGCGAATCACAAATAACTTTGCAGGTTCTTACAGCAATTTCCGCAGTTCTTCTTCGCCGCGCACATTTCCGATGGCTACGAGGCGCATTTCCTGCGGTTGTAATATTCTGCCAGCCAGAGTATCTACCTGTGCCTTTGTCACATCTTCGATTGCCGCAAAGTACTCTTCCACCGTTCGTGTTTTTGGGTATAGCAACTCCTGCCTACCAAAGAAGTGCGCTCGTTCTTCGCTGTCTTCCAGCGATAAAGTCATTTTGCCTTTCAGGTATTCCTTGGCGCGACGCAGTTCTTCTTCTTCCACCCCTCCTGCCGCGCAGCGCAGGTATTCTTCTGTAATCGCGGTGACGGCTTCCGCCATGCGCGATTGATCTACTCCGGCGCGCGTAGAGAGCGCACCGGCATCCAAATAGCTGTCGGTCTCTGTTGTGATGTAGTAGCAGAGGCCGCGTGCTTCGCGGATGTTTAAAAACATGCGTGAGCTCATGCTGCCCCCCAGGATGATTGCCAGGAGTTTGTGCACAAAGTGATCCTGGTGCAAAGCGGGGACACCCGGTACACCCAGCACGATGTGCGCCTGTTCTGTCGCCTTCTTCCGCAGCGATACACGGTCGTTGCTGTATGCCGTAAATTCCGGGAATTCTCGCTGCTTTGTGCCTTTCAGTGTTGCGAAGTACTGTTCTCCCAGTGCACGGGCCTGCGCCGCATCAATGCTGCCGGAAAACACCAGAACCACATTATCCGGCGTGTACATGCGTTCTTTATACATCTGGAAACCCGCCTGCTGCACGCTTCGTATCACTTCTTCCGTACCGATGGTATCCCATCCCAGCGGCTGGTCGCCGTAGAG
>JAAYXY010000044.1 GCA_012515645.1 Candidatus Peribacteria bacterium
TCCCTCATCGCCAGACAGAACGAGCTGTACCCGGAGCAGCACAGGTGAAGTGAATTGTCTCTCCATTTCCCCATCAATCGGCTCGTTTGGTGCGGATGGGCTCACATTGCAGCTCTACGCAGATGTATTGCCCCTGGAACAAGCAGCGGAGCCGCAAACACTGCGGGTGACTCTGCAGGAACCCGGTACTCTGGGTACGGATGGGGCCGTGTGGTGGAGCGATGGCACGCAGGTGCTCACCTGGATCGAAGCAGAAACGCAGCCCATCGCCGAGGGGACGCAATGGTACATTACCGATGGGAATCCGTAACAGTTACGCAATCTCCGTATGCAATGCGTTTTTGATTTCCTTCGCCATGTCCTCTGCAGCTTTGTGCGCGGCATTCTGCCAATCTTCTCCCTTGCTCGCATAGATGATGCTCCGTGAAGCATTCACGATGGCTCCCGTGCCATCGGGTACAAAGCCGTGCTTCACATCCTGGGCGGTGCCACCCTGCGCGCCGTAGCCGGGTATGAGCAGGGGGCAGTGTGGCATGAGTGTTCGCAGGTATTTAAGCTCCTCGGGATACGTCGCCCCCACCACGGCGCCAACGCATGAGAATGTGGACTGCTCACCCAGGTGATGCATCCCCCAGCTTTCCACCAGTTGTGCCATGTGTTCATGAACAGCCTGGTCACCCGTGGGCAGATCCTGCAGTTCGCCGGAGCTGGGATTACTGGTTTTCACCAACACGAAGATCCCCTTGTTGTTCCTGGTGCAGCGCTCGATAAACGGGGCGATACCATCCGATCCCAGGTACGGTGTAACCGTGAGTGCATCAATAGGGCTGAGTTCATGCAGGTACGCGTCTGCGTATGCCTCCGCCGTAGAGCCGATGTCATTGCGCTTACCGTCCGCGATGACCAGTAATCCCTTCTCTTTGGCGTACGCGCATGTTTCCCAGAATACCTGCATGCCTTCCCACCCTAAGACTTCAAAGAACGCGAGCTGCGGTTTGACGCAGGCTGCGATATCCGCGGTCGCATCAATAATACCTTTGCAGAATTGCAAGACTCCCGCGGCATCCCGCGGCATGACTTCTGGGAGCTTATCCATGCGCGGGTCTAAGCCGACGCAGACGGGTGATCTGGATTGCACAGCCTGCATGAGGGAGTCAGCGAAGTGCATGATTGGGAGTGGGGAGTGGGGATGGGATTAGGATTGGGATTAGGATTGGGATTAGAGATGGGAATATGCACGGATCAGACCTGTGAGTAGTTTACCAGTGTGTTGTGCAAGATCTAATACATGTTTCGCCTGTTCTGCAGACAGGTATCCTAATGCAATGCTGATCAGAATAAGCGCGTGAGTTTCCGAACATTCACCACGCGAGATAACATATTTATATGCTTTATCTGATGCGGATTTTCTCGCATATCCTTCGGATAAATTCGCGAGGATGCTCGTACTTGCTCTCCGAAGTTGTGCGGTGAGACCGAATTGTTCCGATGCGGGGAAATTCTGTGTGAATGCATACACTTCTTTCACAAGTTGCATCCCTGTTTGCCATGCCGTGAGTTGTTCAAATGAGTCCATGTTATCGACTGTGTGGTTAGCTGCCCCCCATCCCATCCCCCAATCCTAATCCCATCCCCACTCCCAAATCCCTATTCCCCAACACCCTGCCTATACTGCAGTGCCTCCGCTACATGTGCTGCTTCTATATTCTCGTCTCCGGCAATGTCTGCGATGGTCCGTGCAACCTTGATGGTGCGGTGGTATGCGCGGGCGGAAAGCCCCATACGCTCCACAGCCTGACGCAGTAATTGCCGCGTGCTGTCATCCAAAGGGCAGAGGGCATCGATCTGTTTCACACCCATTTCATTGTTGGTGCGGATGGACATGTCCGCAAACCGCCGCGCCTGCAGGCGGCGCGCGGCAATGACCCGCCGCAGAATGGCGGCGGAAGATTCGCTTTGCTGTGCAGGTTTGCGCTGCAGATCTTCCACGGCTACCGCCTGCACGTTAATCGTTAGGTCGATGCGGTCTAAAAGCGGCTGCGAAATTCTGCGGCGGATACGCTGTGCACTTGCCGCATTGTAGCGTGCGGGATTCATGGCGGCGATCATGATGAAATCCGCGGGAAACGTAACAGATCCCTGTGCGCGCGTGATCGTGATTTCCCGATCTTCCAGGGGTTGCCGCAGCACTTCCAGCACCTGTGCCGGGAACTCCGCCAGCTCGTCTAAAAAGAGCACGCCGCAGTGTGCGAGCGTGATTTCCCCGGGCTTAGGCACCTGCCCGCCGCCCACAATGCTTACGCCGCTGGCTGTGTGGTGCACCAGCCGGAACGGTCGTTCCCGCAGGAGCGGGGCATCGTGCGGCAGGAGGTTTGCAACGGAATAGACTTGGGTGACCTCAATGGATTCTTCTTTGGAAAGCGGCGGCAGAATGCCGCGGAATGCGCGGGCGAGCAGTGTTTTGCCGGCACCCGGCGCGCCGGAAAGCAGCACATTGTGGCCGCCGCCTGCAGCGATCTCCAGCGCACGTTTGGCGTGCTGCTGACCGCGCACATCGGCAAAATCCACAGCACCGCACGGCGCGCGAGGCGCGGCGGCGGGAGTGGCAATGCTCTTGGGTTCCTGTTCGCGGTGCAGAATGGAAACCACTTCGTGCAGGTTCTCTGCGGCAATGACAGTGAGCCCCGGGATGAGTGCCGCTTCCGCGCCGTTAACCGCGGGGACCACAATCGTGCGCATCCCCAGTTCCCTGCAGGCAATGGCAGCGGAGAGTACGCCGGTGACATGCCGCAGGCTGCCATCCAGCGCCAATTCACCCAGGAATGCCATGCTCGCAAGCGCGTGTTCCGGCGTTTCCAAGATGCCATTGGCGCGCATAATGCCGAGCGCGATGGGCAGGTCGTAGCGCGGACCGGATTTGCGTATGTCCGCAGGCGCCAGATTGACCGTCGTGACCTTGCAGGTACCCACATGGTATCCGCTGCTGCGCAAAGCAAGCCACACACGGCGTTTACTTTCCTGTACTGCTGTATCACCCAACCCGACAATGTGCATCTTCGCTTCGCCGTTATGAATACCCACTTCTACGATAATCTTCTCGCTCTGCAGGCCGATATTTTGGAAGGAGGCTAACTGTGTAAGCATGGGAGAATAAGGAGGCAACGGGAGCAAAGCGTACGGAGTGCGTGTTGTTTGTACAGCAAAAAAGGTGGACAAACGTTCACCTTCATGGGAAGATGATGATGGTATGTCTGCTGCGCAGATCATCGGCAAACAAGGGGAAGACGCTGCCACTGCCCATCTTCGTACGCTCGGCTACCGCATCAGGGAGCGCAATGCGCGGCTGGGGCACGATGAAATAGACATCGTCGCATTCGATCCGACCGATCATGCGCTCGTCTTTGTAGAA
>JAAYXY010000045.1 GCA_012515645.1 Candidatus Peribacteria bacterium
AAATTCCCTTTCGATGACCGAGAGATCGATGGGGTATTTGCCCAGCAGGGTTTTGGGAATTGGCACGTTGTTGGATGCCAGTGTTTGTGTGGTTGCGAGCTTATCTTTTGCCAGTTCTACGGCATCAGCTTTGTTCATCACAAAGACGCCCAGGCGTTCTAAGTGGCGTATGACGGCCGATGCGAAGTACGTCGTTCCTGATCCCGTTCTCGGTATCACGCAATCCGGCAATTCATCCGTGGGTTCGCTGCCGACGTAGAGGCTTTTGCGTCCCTCTTTTGTCGTAATGATTTCACATTCGTCCGGATCGATGTACGTGAGCATGATTTCCATTTTCTCTGCTACATCGCGGAAACGTACGTTCTCGTACGCGTCGAATTTGTCCCGCTTGGCGAGGATCCATATGTGCATGCCGCGGCATTGTGGGAGTATGGCTGTGGAAGCGCAATGTTTTTTACGTATTCCCTCTACTTATTGAAGGTACTGTTTGATCCATGTATCCAGGGCACTGGTGTCCAGCATTGCAGCAGCGTTCTGTTGTGTGGCTGCTGCTGCCTGTCGAGCGGCTGCTTGTGCGACTTTATTGAGCAGTTCGTCTGTATACCGATAGGCGTACCATAATCCAAAGAGCATGATTGCTATAGGGATGATGGAGATCAAGAAACGCACTATGCCTCCTGCTGTTCGCAGGCGCTCCCGGCGGTTGATATGCCGGAGTTCTGCGATGATGCTGTCGAGCTTTTCTTCGATGGAAGTAGCATCATTCTTTATCATAGTATCGATACTGTAGCGATCCTCTCCCATCGGGGGAAGTGAGGAGTGAGTACCAGCCTAAAATCCCCGTTTCCATTTGCGCATGATTTCGATGCTTCGTGTCAGTGCGTACGATGTGGACAGTGGGAAATCTTGGCAGTGTACGAGTTCCAGCATTGTTCCGCCAAATCCGCGTTTGAAGAGTGTTACCCCCGCAAACGGATGCTTCCGCACACCTTCGGGCGCAATGCCCCAAAAGCTGTATGTATGATCTTTGCGTGCAAGGGCATCCTGTATTGCCGTCCATTGCAGCAGGTGGCTTGCGGGGATTTTGGGGTGTTTCTGTGTGCTGGCGCCGTGGTGGTAGCTGGTTTCCCCGCCGATGTGCATGTGGATGGACGCTGCAAGGACGTCGCTTTTATAGCGTGCAAGATAGAGCGTGCATTCGTTCCGCGCTGCGAATCGGGCGACTTGTGCATGGAAGAATGCATCGGTGTACGGGGTGAATCCATGTCGTTTTCGTGTTTCTTCGTGCATGTGCATAAAGATGGGCAGGTCGGCGAGTGGCTCTGCCGATCGTTCCACATACACTCCTTCCCGTTCTGCGCGGTGAATGAGGTTGCGTGTGTTTTTCCTCATGTTTTTGAGGAGTTCTGCTTGCGATATCGGCGTCGTTGCTTGTTGCATCCGTGTTCCTTTCAGTGCCCACGGGTGCTGTTCTATGAGAGGGAGGTACCAGATATGTTCTGCCAGCAGGTGCAATGGGGATGGTTTGGTCCCCGGGATTGCCGGTGTGTCGGCAGGCCAAAACGGGCTTATGCGGATGAAGGTGC
>JAAYXY010000046.1 GCA_012515645.1 Candidatus Peribacteria bacterium
GGCTTTCGAGGCGTGTGAACCACGATATCAGCAAGAATCCGTTAAAAGCCAAAAGCGCCATTCGCCGTTGGCTTACATACTTCACCCTGCTCATCACATCCGGTCTCTTCGTCGGGACGATGATCGCGCTTATTTTCTCCTTTCTGGAAGGCGAATTTACGATTCGTTTCTTGCTCAAAGTTGCGGTTTTGCTCACGATCGCCGTGCTCACATTCACCTACTACCTCTTCTCATTGCGTATTCAGCCGACAGAGGCAATCTATGGAACCTTCCACAGGAGAGCGCTCCTGCTCACGGGGTTTGCAGTCGCCGTTTCAGTGGTGTGGGGCATGGTGTTGGTGGGTTCGCCCCTGACGCAGAGGGAACGCAGGTTCGATGAGCAGCGCGTGTCGGATTTGCGTATCATAGCGGAGGGTATTCGTTCCATTGTGTACGATAAAGGGGCGTACGATCCTGGTCGCATTCGTATAAAGCCGATTCCGCAATCGTTAGACCAGGCGGCGGAGCAGGCGGAATATCAGAGAATGAATACGCAGGATCCGCAAACCGGAGAACCGTACGGATACACTGTGCTTTCGAGCAATACCCTGGAACTGTGTGCCACATTCACCACGGAGCGAGACCAGGCGTTCGATATTTTCTGGAATCATCCATCCGGCCGGCACTGCTTTACCGTGGACGTGCGGGAGGATTCTGTGCGCTAGTGCAGCATCTACGTGTACGATCCACAGTATATGATCGAGCAACTTCGTGCACTGGCCAATGAACATGCGGAATTGCAGGAGCAACTGCAAAATCCGGAAATCTCGTCTGATCATCGGGAGATTGCGCGCATAAGCAAGCGGCTTGCAGTCCTGCGCCCCTTACTGCCGCTTCTTGCCGAGTATGAGCGGCACATCGAAGCCGTACATTCGGTTGAGACCATTGGGGATGACCCCGAGCTGCGGGTATTGGCGGAGGAGGAGGCAGAAGCAGCGCGTGAGCGGATCCCCGAACTGGAACGGCAGTTGCAGGAATTTTTGATTCCTACAGATCCCGATGATGATCGTGACGCCATTCTGGAGATCCGGGCGGGTACGGGAGGAGAAGAGGCGGCACTCTTCGCTGCAGAGTTGTTGCGTATGTATCTGCGTTATGCAGATGAGCGGGGATGGCGCACCGAATTGTTACAGAAAACAGATGCGGAGTCCGGGGGGCTAAAGGAAGCGATTGTGCGGTTGGCCGGAGAGAGTGTCTTTGGTGTGCTCAAGTATGAATCCGGAGTGCATCGTGTACAGCGTGTCCCTGTCACAGAGAATAAAGGGCGGATTCACACATCCGCTGCAACAGTGGCTATCTTGCCCGAAGCACAGGAAGTGGATATCTCCATTCGCCCCGAGGATATACGCGTTGACGTATTCCGCAGCAGCGGTCCCGGAGGGCAATCCGTGAATACTACGGATTCCGCTGTGCGGATCACGCACACACCGACGGGATTGGTTGTTTCCTGCCAGGATGAAAAGAGCCAACTGAAGAACAAGAATAAAGCCATGCAGATTCTGCGCAGCCGTTTGTATGCTTTGGAGCAGGAGAGGCTGGCGCAGGAGCGCGGCGATTTGCGATCTTCCCAGGTGGGCAGAGGAGATCGCAGCGAGAAAATCCGCACATACAATTTTCCGCAGGACCGCGTGACTGACCATCGTCTGCAGCGCAATTTCAACAATCTCCCTGCTATTATGGAGGGCGATATTGGTCCCATTATCGAAGCGCTGATGGCGTGGGATCGCGAGCAGCAACTCAAACAACGTTCCAGCAATGCGTAACGGAAGACCGAATCATCAGGCGGTTGTCGATGAAGAAGCGCTCCTGCAGCGTGCAGAGGAGCTTGCCTCACGTTCTGGTATAGGTTCCCCCGGAATGAATAACATGTGTGCTATTTTGACGATGTCTCTGCATCGCATGACGCAGCAGCAGCGGGATCGCGCGTCCCGGATTCTGCATGGTCCGTTACCACGATCGCAGAGCGGCGCAAATCGCGCATCGTCCGGCATCGTGCATCCGTGAGTTCCCGCGAGCCGATGTCCTCGCGGAACCGCACGGGACCGTCGACGGCTTTACAAAGGGAGAGCGCCGTATATCTGGCTGCTTCGAGCGTGTCGCCGATGCCTACAATACCAGCGGTGCGGGAACGACCCAGACGCAGGACGCCGGCATCATCCTGGGAGATATCACCGAAGAAGATGCGGCCGTCTGCGTTGGGTGTGGGGAAGGTAACGGGCGCACCTTTCTCTTTCATAGCAGTTGGATAGCTCTTCGGTGTGACGTACAGACATACTGTTGCTTTCGGCGCGAACGTGACGAGTTGTTCTGTCAATTCTTCTGCAACAATAGCGTTGCAGACAGCGGCGAAATCCGACGTGAGAAGCGGGAGAATATTCAGGGCTTCGGGATCACCGAGGCGGCTGTTGTACTCAATGACGCGGATACCGTCGCGCACAGCCATAAAACCCCCGTACAGGAATCCTCTGTACGGCACGCCCGTTTCGGCGAGAAGTGCGTGAGCCACCTGTTCGTTGATTGCTTTGGCACTTTGCATATCCTGCGGATCGAGGAACGGCAGCGAATGATCCGGCATGGAATACGTCCCCATGCCGCCGGTGTTCGGTCCCGTATCACCTGTAAATGCGCGTTTGTGGTCCTGGACCGCAGGCGAATGAACAACCTGTGTGCCGCTGACGAAGCTGATGAGGCTGAATTCCACGCCCTGAAGCTTCTCTTCAACCACGACTGCGCCGCATTCCCGAATACAATCGCAGGCGTACCGTACGCCGTCTTCCACCGTATCGAGATGCTCGCCGCCGACTTTGACCCCCTTGCCCCCTTTGAGGGCGTCGAATTTTACGACGTATTCGCCGTGCAGATCATGTTGTATGTAGTGGCGGATTATATCCGGGTTGGCATCGGTGAATGTGCGGTAGAGCGGCGAAGCGCCAATGTCGTACTTTGCCATAAGGTCACGGGCGAAACGTTTGCTAGATTCGATACGTGCGCCGGATTGCAGAGGTGCAACACTCGGGATACCACGTTTCTGCAGCGCATCGGCAAGACCGTTTGCCAGCGGATCTTCGGGGCCAATGATGGCGAAATCGACAGCCGCATCCTGCGCAATGTGCACGATTGCTTCGGTATCGTGCAAAGGCAGAACCGTGTGAGAGGATGCCAGTGCGCCAATGCCGGGATTGCGAGCGGGCGTCACGGCGATTATTTCGGGTTGCTGCGGGCTGCGCATGAGCGCATCGGCAATGGCATGACCGCGGGCAGAGCTGGCGACGAGGAGTATGCGCATCATTACACGAGGGTCATCATTTTGTATGCTTCGCCTTCTTCATCGGTGGAGAGTTCATTCTCCCAGAACCGCTTGCGCATGTTGTTACGGCAGTGCCCGAGTGATCGGAGGAATTTCGGCGTGACTTCCGGCGTCGGGTATTTCTCTGTGAAGCAGCCTTCACTGAAGTGGCGGATATTCTTGTTGCCGTAACGTACTGCACGGCGCAGATCCTCTATTTTGCCGTAGAAGAGCGCGTCAGCTCCTATGAATTTCCGAATTTCTTCTATGCTGTGGTTGCTGGCGATGAGTTCTTCTTTGGTGGGGAGGTCGATACCGTACGGATCCGGTGCGATGATAGGAGGAGCGGCAGACGCGAAGTAGACCTTGCGTGCACCAGCTTCCCGCACGAGTTCAACAA
>JAAYXY010000047.1 GCA_012515645.1 Candidatus Peribacteria bacterium
ATCCTGTACCGGTGCCAACCTGTGGAGCCCGCTGCCGCGCTGACGCGCGCAATCAGCGACCAGACCGGGCCCTTCATGATGAAATGCAGAACCACAAGACTGGCAAAAAAGGCGTAGCGAATCGGCCTCAAATACGCGCGCACGGGATAGAATGCCATACCTACGATACCGAAGGCGACCGCCATGACCGGCGTGCTGGATGCACTTGCGACTACGATGAATAACGAAGCCAGCAGCCCCGCTGCGGCAAACCACCGTCCCCTGCCCAGAAGCAGGGCCGCCATCCACGGCATCACGGAGGCCCAGAAGCACCCCGCAAGAATGGCATGCGCAAAGGCGCCCTGGCAACGCAGCCGTCCCTCGCGCACCTGGGTAATCTCCGGCACTCCCCCGAAGATGCTGAACGCGTTCCTCCCCGTCTTCCATTCAATTGCAAAGGCCACGGAAACCGGGATGCTTACCACAATGAACCCCATTACGAGACGACGAAAGTCGTCCCATGTCCGCAACATGCAACGGAAATAGAAGTACATCCCAAGTCCAAAAAACATCCAGCCACACCGATTGATTAATGCACTGGACGTTCCCTCCGCCAGCGTGTTAATGAGTGTTCCACTTACCATCCAGGCTACCATCAGCGTATCCAGGCGGTTCCAGCCGAATCCTTTGAGTTCGCTGCGCAACAGCATCCGTGTCCAAGCGAAAAGCACCAAGATCCGAAGGAGGTCAAGGTCAAGACCCATAACCACTATTCGCTGAGCCGAGGAGATGAAGCTCGCCGTGATAATAATGGGATATACGGCGAAACGGCGAGGCAAGAGTAGCACGGCAACGCCCATCAAAAGCACCACGATCAAGCCTACCGGATGCAAAGTTGTCACATTGTGCCATTCTCGAATCCCGACCATTGCTTGTGTGCTGTCCTATATGTCGCTCTGGAGTGGGGCCTCACCACTGCTGCGGTTCTTGAAGTCAGTCATTCATGCGTATGTGTGCCAGAGAGTTTGGAGATCTCTGGAGAAACGCCACGAGAGCCTCGATACGACCCAGATCCCGCGCGACGATAGATCCTGTAATACAACAAATGCAAACAGACGTTTTCAATGAAGCTCATCTTGGGTGCTCTATTAAGGGCCGCCCAGATGTTGCCGCCATTTCTTCTTGATTCGAGCTGCCGCTGAAGATCCGGCAATAGTCCTGAGCCTTTGATCTATGCGAATGGCGGCGATGTCCAGGACATGAGCAACGCGTGCGCGCAAGGAACGCCCAGATATGTGCACGGTCGATTCCTGCCACGAGTCCGTACCATAAACCCGTTTGTACTCGGCGTCTCCGAAGCCGTAGTCAGCCCAATCCATGCCGTCCGCACACGCCCGTTCTATCGCGTGCAGCAAAAGGTGCTTTCCAGGGGAGAGCTTGGCATGCTCCGGCAAATACGCCATCGCGACAACGTGGTAGCTTGAATTGACATTCCACCCAAGAACAAAAGCAATGGGTTCTCCACGACCGAGCAGAAAATGCGCCCGGAGCTGATTCGCATGCGCCGCCAAAGTGATTTGCGCGCGCCACAAGTCGTTTTCCTCGACAAGCCAGCCGACTTTGGCATGGTAAGTGCGTCTACCGATGCGAGCAGCGTCTCCCAAGACTCTATCTACCTCTTCTTCGCAG
>JAAYXY010000048.1 GCA_012515645.1 Candidatus Peribacteria bacterium
CATCAGAATACCCTTCTACAACACCCGCTTCTGTAAGCATGCTCGTCGCTAATGCGAGCGCCGGATCGTCCGGAATATCCGTATAAGGCAGATCCCCTACGGTATAAGCCGCAAAGGCAACAACCGGAAAACACACGAGTACCAGCAACGCAATGAACCTGCGCATAGGGCAGTACTATACGCCCCTACAGAACAAGAAAAAGCGCACAGCCAATAATTCAGAGAGAAACGCAATGCTCTATGAAAATGCCTGTAAAAACACTCCCCGATCAAGAGGTACAACGCTTCCCGATCCAACACACAGAGGAACAGCGATATGCACAGCGCCGCCTTCCGCCTTCTTGTCATGGCGCATGAGATCCCAAACCGCATGCGAATTTGTCTCAGCAGGAAAATCGATAGGCATTCCTAATGTTTCGAGGAGACAGCGGATCCGCGCTCCGTCCGGGCAAGGATGCAATGCAAGCTCACACGACATACCGATGCTCACCGCCTGCCCATGAGAAAGACGAAAACCGCTCAATGATTCAAGTGCATGGCCAATGGTATGACCGAAATTGAGCAGGAGCCTCTGCGAATCATCCTCGGCACTACTAACAGCTTCCGCCTTTAGGCGCGCCGCCTGCTCGATGGCAGTAATAAGGCTATCCCCACGCGCAAGGATATCTGCCATATGCTCTTCCAACCAGCCAAAAAACTCTGCGTCCCCTACTGAAGCCATTTTGACAACTTCTACAAGACCGTCTGCCAAAAGCGCATCCGGCAAGTGACGCAGGGTATCCGTATCCACCAATACCGCCTGTGGATGCCACACATGGCCGATCATATTCTTTACCGGCCCGGCGTTAACATACACCTTGCCACCAATAGCAGCATCCACCATGGCAAGCAACGTCGTGGGAACATTCACAAAACAGATACCGCGCATGAAAATACTGGCAACAAAACCACCCAGATCTGTAACCATACCGCCACCGACATTGATAATGGCGCTGCGACGAGTCATACCTGCCACAAGCATGTCCTGCACCAACTGTTCCGCACGCTGCATGGACTTGGATGATTCACCAGATGGAATAGCGAAGAGAGTTGTATTGGACCAACGTGCCGCTATGGAATCCGCTATGGAACGAATGCCGCTGTCGTATAAAACGGCAATACGATCGGCATCTTGTAAGGCGGAAATTTCCGTATCCCAGGCCACATCGGATGACGAACCGACGATCACGGGATATCGGTGCTTGGTCTGCGCGGGAACGCTGACATGGTAGGTATGCATAGAGCAATTGTAGAGGAGAGACCGGGAGTGTCACGCAGCAATTACTCCGCTGTAACGACAATGTTGCTTGCAAGTGTGCTGCGCACCATACCTTGTACATGCGCAATAGCCGCAAGTGCCCGCTCATGATCGGCAGAATCCGGGCTTCTACGCAATGCATCAATGGCATCGAGCGGGGCAGTAAAACCGGCGCGATGCACAGGCACGCCCGGAATGGCGATACGCTGGCAACCGCATTGCTGCGCAATGTGCCGGAGCGCATCCTCAAGCGTCAGTGTTTCCGGGGCAACCGATTCAGTAGTAGACATAATGGAATGGGGAAAAGATTTTTGGAGAGCAACAATTTCATGGACCATCAAGCACATGGCATCTCTGCGCTGCTGCAAATCAGTCATTTTCGATAGCACACTGACCATGCCGATAGCGTTCTGATCATCTGTTGTGAGATGCAAAACATCGATAACACTTTGTGGAAGGTCGCAATTATGCAGGACACAACACTGCATAAGATCCGATGCGACGCGCCGTATAAACCTGATGTCATCTACCGCGTATGGGCCAATGCCAACACGCTGTTCACCAGAGTGTTCAGCCGGCACATGGTGCTGAATGCGTACATGTCCACGCGCGCAGGGTGGTATATCGAGCAATGAGTTATTCATGGGAGAATAGGGAACAAAGACAGAACACCTCCTCTACTTGGGGAAGATGCCTATAGTCCGCAACGATCTCACATCAGACTATATGGCAGCTTCCCCGCGCTATACGGGAAGGAAGGGAAGCCGTAGAAGAAAGTCTGAGAGGACATGAGGAATAAAACTTAATAACTGTCGACGCTCTGATCCCAACTGCCAAGCCATTTCACATTGGCAACTGCATCAAGATTCTCAAGCTGTGCCGCCATTAATTCAAACTGCCTTGGTGAACCTAGACGGCGCATTTCTACATAGAAATCATACTGCTTTGGACCAACAGAGCGACTATGCAACGACGTTAAATCCGCACGAGCATTTGCCACTACACTCAAAATGCAATTTAAAACCCCTGGCTCATTATGGGGCGAGATGATTGCGGCATGACGCCCCCCTTCAGGATAAGGCAAATCATTCTGCTGATTTTGATGTACCACAAGAAATTGAGTAATGTTTTGTTCAGCAGGAAGATCTGCAACATTCGTGGCAAGTTCTCTAAGACCTGCAGCTTGTATTGCGGAACGAGAAGCCAAGACAATATTGCGCACATCAGCTGCATCACGCACATATTCAGCGGCAGCTGCAGTACTCGCCAATGGGACGTGTTCAACCGCATCAGGCAATTGCTCCGTAATGAAAGTACTACACTGATCAAGTCCTTTCTGATGAGAACAAACCCGCTGCACTCGCTGCAAAGATGCATCAGACAAGCCGCCAGCAACCATACGGATACCTAGATTTGCCTCGCCAATAATGCGTACCATTTCCTTTCGTAAACGATCCAAATGGGGCCACACCAATCCTCCAGATGAATTTTCAATTGGAATGAGACCGTACTCGCCAGAAGATACCGCATCCCAAACACCGTTAATATTATCACAATAGGACACTGCCATCTCTTCACATTGCGTTGCTAACAGTTGTGCAGCTTCATCGGAAAATGAATGCTGCTGCAAAGCATAAAGATGCATAGCAGGAGGCAATTGCGTACGCGATGACACAGTAGATTCTGCTAAGGACGTAGACATTGATTCAGGGGGAACATGCAAATAAACACCTCCATCGCTTGGGGGAGGAGTGCACTCGCTGCGATACAACTTGCTA
>JAAYXY010000049.1 GCA_012515645.1 Candidatus Peribacteria bacterium
CCAACAGACAGGCGTGGAGTTCCTGCAGTACCTCTCACTCGTACTGGGTATGACGCACTTAATGTTCGGCATGTTCCTGTCGGGAGCGCATAAATGGATACACGGGCAAAAAATGAGAGCATTCTGGGAAGATTTTACGTCTCATCTGCTCATCGGCAGCGCTCTATTCATATTCGCCGCACCCGAGAGTATGGCAAAAACAGCAACGTACATTCTGTACGGAGCAATCGCGCTTGCGATATGGGGCAAAGGTTACGGCAACCCATGGTTCATACGACCATTTGCAGGCGCACTGGGACTCATGAATTTGGGTATAAGTATGATCAGTAACGGCCTCAGCTACCTGCGTATCCTCGCCCTTGGCCTCGTCACGGGCGCTCTGGCCATGGCAGTGAATCAAGTTGCTGTTGAAATGGGCAAACTCTTCCCCATTTGGTTGGCCATCCCCGTCATCATCACCATATTCATCGTAGGCCATCTGGTGAGCATTGCACTGAACACTCTGGGAAGCTTCATCCACTCTGCGCGCCTCCAGTTCATCGAATTCTTCAGCCAATTCTTCGAGGGCGGAGGACGCATGTTTTCACCCTTCTCACGGCAGTCATCTTAATTACTTCTCTTCTTTTTTCCTTCCCATTTTTTCCATGAAACCTTCTCATATTATCGCCGCGGCAGCATTGCTGCTCCCGGCTGCGGCACTGGCACAGGAACCGTCTGCCGCCATGATGCCAGACGTAACGTACTGGGGTCTTGCCTGGGCATGTGCCGGCGCAGCGATCGCAACATCGCTGGCCTGCGTAGGCTCCGTTATGGGCGTGAGCGCCGTCGGACAATCCGGCTCGGGACTGCTCACAGAAAAACCCAACCTCGCAGGCAAAGTGATTACCCTAGCGGTGCTCCCTGGTTCGCAGGGGCTGTACGGCATGGTGATCTCCCTGCTCTTCATCTTCAATTACGGCGCACTGTTCGACGGCTCTGTCGTGCTGTCTACCAGCCAAGGTTTGGCGCTTGCCGCCGCCTTCCTGCCTGTGACCATTACTTGCCTTACCTCTGCGCCGTTCCAGGCAAAAGTCTGCAGCGCCGGCATGCACATGCTCGCCAAAGATGACAAGCTGGCTGGCCGCGTGATTACCATGGCCGCATTGGTGGAAACGTACGCTCTGCTCGGATTCCTGATTTCTTTCTTCCTCCTCAACAGCTTCAGCACACTCATCTTTGCATAAGGACAATCTTCTTCCTCCTCCATTCCATGCCCCTCCAGGACATCCTCAACGCCATTGCACAGGACGCTGATACCACAATTGCGCAGGAGCGTGCGCAACACCAGAAACGACTTGCCGCGATGCGGGAAGAGAGTGAACGCGCCATCGCTAAACGCAAACAGGCAATGGGTACGCAAAAAGAAGAGCGTAAACAGCAGATGCTCCGCAAGGCACAAGCGCATAGCGCGATGCTCATCCGCAATGCGGAACTTAGAAGCAAACGTGCATTGCTGGACGAACTGTATAACAAAGTAGTCGGCAAACTGGCAACCCTGACTGAGAAGGAAACCGAAGCCCTGCTCAAACGCTGCCTGAAATCCATCGTCATAAAGGGTGCGATCCACCCCAGTAAAAGCCACCAAAACCTGCTCAAGCGTATTGCACCATCGGAACAGTTCACAGTAGATGAAACAATTGATGCTGCAGGAGGCTTCCGATTCATAGCAGAACGCGAGGAACGTGACTGCACGTACGAACACCTCGTGAATGAATACCTGCGACCCGCAACGGAAATTGAAGCGGCACACAAACTCTTTGACCATACCGCATGACTCGACTCTCTCCGATGATCGGCCAACAGTTCGCCTACGCCTTCGGACGCACAGGCGTCCTGAAACAGCTACTGCTAACGCAGAGTGATATGGACCGCCTGCTCGGTGCCAAAGACAAGCGGGACGCAGAAAAAATCCTCACGGAACTCCCTCTGACATCCCAGATAGATCAGGGCATAAGCAACGCGGAAGAAATCCTACATGCGCTGCGGACATGGATCCGGCGTGAAGTAGAAGAAATGGCGCCGCCCGCCAAGCAACCAGTATTCGGCATTCTGTGGTCCAACAGCGACCAGGCACTCCTGAGCTACCTCCTAAAAATGCATGGAGGGTTTACCTCCGCCGTGAGTAACAAACCGGAAACTTCCCTAACGACATACGATCCGAAATACATTGAAGCACTTTTTGAAAACGGTGCTTTACCTCCTCTGCCGGAGCGTATGGTGACATTCATCCGGGAATGGAAAGAACGGGCAGCCAGCGCAACCCCGCGGGAAATTGACGCAGCCCTTGCTCAGTATTTTGCGGATCTGCACCTGCGGCTCGCTCGCATGAGCGGCAGCAAGCCCATTACACAATACGTGCGACACGGAATCGACCTACAGAATATCCGCACGGCGCTGCGCGCGTATGACGACGAAACACGAGCATCCGCCCTGCTAACAGGGGGCTCCATTGCGCCAAAAAACCTGCGTGGCAACGAGAAGAACGTGCTGGACACGGTAAGCCGCTCTCCGCTCTCCTACGCCCTTTCTGAAGCAATTATGGCTGCAGGCGAAGACCCCATGCTACTCGAACGCGCCTGCGCCAATGTACTGGCAACGGATATCACCGATATGTGGAATGTGCCCATGAGTATCGAGCCGCTGTTTGCCTTCACGGCGACAGCACTCAGCGACGTGGCGCTATTGCGCAGCATCATGATCGGCAAAAATAACGGGCTCGCCCCGCAGGAAATCAAGAAAGTCCTGCCGCCATTCATTCCGCCTACCAACTACATCTTGCAGTAATGCCTGCATTCAAAATCGCCATCGTCGGCTCCCCCGAAGCCATTGCAGGCTTCTCTCTGCTCGGAGTAGTACCACATCCCGCTACCTCCCCAGAAGAGGCAATGGAAACACTGCTGGCTCTCAAAAAGGAAACACAACGCGACGAAGAAGGTATAGAGCGACCTGTGTATGCCATCGCCTTTGTCACCGAGGACCTCACGAGCGACCTTTCTCCGGAAGAAGAGAAGAAGCTCGCTCGTGGCGCCCTGCCAGCCATCATCCCCCTGCCTTCCCACCGCGGCTCCACCGGCTACGGTCTGCAGCGCCTCAAGCATATCGTGGAACGCGCTGTGGGCAGCGATATCCTCCAATAACCCCATTCTCTATGAGTCCCCAATATCTCGACACCACCGACCAGATACTGTGCGATGCCCGCTTCGGACCCGATGCCCAAGAAATGCATCGGCACAGGGAACCGCAATACATAGAAGAACAGCAACGCAATGACCGCCAAAGTGTCGTGGCGCTTCTGCAAGGACGCCCGGCTTCGAACCAAACCACTCATCCTATCCTCTAATCCCCATTCCCATGTCTGAACAAGGAACCATCATCAAAGTCGCCGGACCGCTCGTCGTAGCCAAAGGCATGAAGAACGCCAAAATGTATGAAGTGGTACGCGTGTCGAAAGAAAACCTCATTGGCGAGGTAATCGAGCTCCACGGCGATACCGCATCCATACAGGTATACGAGGAAACCAGCGGCATCGGACCTGGCGAACCGGTGGTACTGACGGGCGAAACGCTATCGGTCGAACTGGCCCCCGGTCTGCTTACCAGCTTCTACGACGGTATCCAACGACCGCTGGAACTCATCGAGAAAGAAGCGAAGAGCCCCTTCATTACACGAGGTATCAACGTGCCAGGTTTGGACAGAGAAAAACGCTGGGACTTTAAGGCCATCGCAAGGATAGGACAGGAAGTCTCGGAAGGTGACATACTGGGCACGGTGCAGGAAACGACGCTCATTGAACACAAAGTGATGGTACCGGCAGGTATCAGCGGAACGGTGCAAAGCATCGAATCCGGCTCCATGACAATCGAAGAAACAGTTGCCGTGATTGAAACGGAACAAGGGAAACAAGAAATCGCCATGCTACAACGCTGGCCGATCCGTATTCCCCGGCTCACAAAGAACAAACTGCGCCCCAGCGAACCGATGGTAACCGGAACACGCATCTTAGATACGCTGTTCCCCATCGCGCGCGGCGGCGCCGGCGCGATTCCGGGGCCGTTCGGCGCCGGGAAAACCGTGACACAACAGAGCCTTGCAAAATACTGCAACGCCCAGGTAATTGTCTACATCGGTTGTGGCGAGCGCGGCAATGAGATGACGGACGTACTCAAGGAATTCCCGGAACTCGAAGATCCCAACACGGGCGAACCGCTCATGAAACGAACCGTGCTGATCGCAAACACCAGTAATATGCCGGTAGCAGCCCGCGAAGCAAGCGTGTACACGGGCATTACCATTGCGGAGTACTACCGCGATATGGGATACGACGTAGCGCTCATGGCCGACAGTACTTCACGCTGGGCCGAAGCCATGCGTGAAATGTCCGGCCGCCTGGAAGAAATGCCCGGTGAAGAAGGATATCCGGCATACCTCGGATCGCGCACAGCCGGATTCTACGAACGAGCTGGAGCTGTCACCTGTCTGGGATCCGATGACCGCAAAGGATCTCTCTCGGTCATCGGCGCCGTATCGCCTCCGGGAGGCGACTTTTCGGAGCCAGTGACGCAAAACACGCTGCGCGTGACCAAAGTGTTCTGGGCACTGGATGCCAAATTGGCATACAAGCGCCATTTCCCAGCCATCAACTGGCTACAGAGCTATTCCCTATACACCGACAACCTGGCAGCGTACTACACCAAAGAAGTTGCAGAGGACTTCAATCGTAACCGTATCCGCGCAGCCGATATTCTGCAGGAAGAAAGCAAACTGGAAGAAATCGTGCGCCTGGTAGGTACGGATGCACTCTCGCCTCGCGAACAACTCACGCTGGAAACAGCAAAGATGATCCGCGAGGACTTCCTATTCCAAAACGCCTTTGACCCTGCAGATGCGTACACATCGCTCAAAAAACAGTATCGCCTCCTGCGCATGATCCTGATCTTTATGGATGCAGCCATGGAAGTGATAGGACAGGAAGACTTCGAATTTTCCAAGTTGCAAGCGTTGCCTGTGAAAGAGGAAATTACCAAAGCACATCTCATTGACGAAAAGGAGTTGGAGGAGAGATTCAACACACTGGAGGAACACATCCGAACCGAAGTGCACAGTCTAAAACTGAAAACCGGAACTGGTGTAACCGAACAAAGCAGCACACAAGAGGAACATTCTTCCCACTCCCAATTCCCCACTCCCAATTCCCAATCCTAACCCTAATCCCAATCCCATCATGTCTACCGCCTACAAAACCGTTACAGACATCGCCGGACCGCTCCTCATCGTAAAAGACGTAGAAGGAGTCACCTACGATGAACTGTGTGAAATTGAATTGCCTAATGGCCAAAAGCGCTTGGGTAAAGTACTGGAAGCCCGCGAAGGCCTCGCGATTGTGCAGCTCTTTGAGAGCGCACAGGGCGCGCAAACCGAAGGAACAAAAATTCGTTTCCTTAAGCACACATTCCAAATCGGTGTCTCGGAAGACATTCTGGGACGCATCTTCTCTGGAGCAGGACGTCCGATCGATGGAGGCCCGGAGTTGGTACCGGAGAAGAAGCTGGATATTAACGGTGCACCCATCAACCCCTTCACACGCGAATACCCGGACGACTTCATTCAGACAGGCATCTCCACCATCGACGTGCTCAACACGCTCGTACGCGGCCAGAAGCTGCCTATCTTCTCGGGATCAGGCCTGCCCCACAACCAATTGGCGGCGCAAATCGCCCGACAAGCACGCGTACTTGCGGCAGAGGAAGTAGAACAAGGACAAGCTGTCGAAACACCATCCGGAGCCCAGGCAGGATCCGAAAAGTTCGCGGTAGTATTCGCCGCCATGGGCGTGACGTTCGAAGAAGCACAATACTTCCAGAACGAATTCGAAAA
>JAAYXY010000050.1 GCA_012515645.1 Candidatus Peribacteria bacterium
ACGATGATTACGCGCATCATCCCGTGGAAATCAGGGCAACGGTGCGCGCCGTGCGCGAGGCACATCCTGGTAAGCGCATTGTCGTTGTATTCCAGCCGCATACCCATGACAGGACGCTCAAGCTCTACGATGCGTTCATCCAGTCATTTGCGGATGCAGATGTTGTTGTTGTTTGCTCCGTGTACGACGCGCGCCACGAAATCGAGCGCGGCGAACTGGACAGGAGCGCTTTTGTGCGGGACATTGCGCAGGCGAGCGGTATCGAAGCGCATGACGGCGGTTCTCTTGCGGAAGCAGAAACACTGCTTACGGCATCGGTGCTTGTTCCGGGGGATATTTTGCTCGTCATGGGTGCGGGTGATAGCACGCAGCTGGCGCAGTGTCTGGTAGCACAGTATCCGTGATGTCTCGTGTCAGTAGGATCCGCTCGTGAATGCCGGGGAATTCTCTTTGTAGATATCCATGGCTGTCTTGAGGATTTTCGCGAGCTCGGCGCGATTGACGGATGCATTGGGGCGGAATTCCTGTCCGTCCGTGTTGATGATGCCGTCCCGTGCAGCCGTTTCGATGGAGGAGGCGAATGGTGTTGCTGGTTCAATATCCTGGAAGATATCACCTTTTGGCCAGAACCGCCGCACATCGAGAGCTTGCAGGATGGTGCCGATTACTTCTGCGCGTGTTGCCGGTCGCAGCAGGTCTGTTCCGGTATCCCGAAACGCGACCCAGTACAGGTTCTCCGCTGAGCGGATATACGGTTCGAACCACGTTCCTGCTGCTTGCGCATTTTGCATGGTGTTCGTTGCAGTCGTTTCGTCGATGCCGGCGATCTCGTGTGCGACTTTAGCCAGTTGCGCCAGTGATACGGCATCGGCAACGCCGAAGCGCCCGGCGGGATCCCCCGCGCTGTCACGGTATCCGCTCATGATACCCGTCTTCACCACGGCGTGTACGTACGGTGCGTACCACTCGCCGGTCGGTACGTCTTCTAAGATGACATTTTTGCCATCTATGTGCACCGTGACGAACTGCAATTGCCGCTCATATTCCTCTTGTTGTATCGCCAGGAGCGATGGGCAGGTGAGTTCGATATGCAGGCTGAGCTTTCTGTCTTTTTGGAGTTGACCCGACTGTGGTTGCGGGTTCGCACAATCATCAGGTGTGATGTACTGCACCGAGTACAGGCCGGCAGGCACGTGCTCGTACGATCCGGGTGTGCTGTCTTCGTGCCGGATACCGTTGGGTCCCCGCAGCACGTACGGTACGCCGGCAGGTTCGCTGGTGACGCTGACTGTTCCTGTACGTGTATAGATGTGTGTCGCTTCGATAATGATGGCATCTCCTTCTTCTATGACGAACGAGACTTGCGGCAGTTGATTATCCATGACTACTTCACCATTTTTGGTCATGACGATGTTCACGTTGGCACTTTCCTGGAGCGTAAAGTACAGCGTATACCTGCCGAGCAGCATGTTTGTAGATTCGTATTTCTCTTTGCTCACATGTACCTGTACGCGATCTGGCCGTATGAGTGTCCAGCTGCCCATGGCATCCGGTGTTTCCCCCGTTTGCAGAATGGTGAGCGTTCCTGTCGGTTCTTCTGCGTTTGCAGAGGACAGCGTTCCTGGCAGGGAGAGCAGGATGCACGGTAACAGGAGCAAGAGAGCGAAGGAGCGTGTGCGCATGAGTGGAGGGGAATATGGTTGGAGTGTTCTGCGGGAAGTGTAGCGTGCTTATCCCAGGTGCTGAGAGAGCGCGCCTTGCCATAGACGCACCATGTTTGCCAATGGTTCTTTGAGGAGCACGGTGCCGTTATGGCTCAGGTGCAGGAGTGCCTCGTTGGTTGTGGTGCCGATCTTTCGTATGGTGCATTCCTGTTTGACGGCACATTCCTGCAGTGCCGCTTCCTGTTCCGGTGGCACTTCCAACAGGTATCCTCCTGTTTCGGAAAAGAGAAGCTGGTCCGGGCGTATCGTGCTCTGCAACAGGGCAATATCCACTATGGCTCCCACGGTTCCGCCGCGCTTGCGCTGTGGCAGTAGCATTTCGAAGAGCGCCATCAGAAGGCCGCCTTCGCTGATGTCGTGGCAGGCAGTTGCCATGCCATCGCGCACAGCGGTGCTGACGAGCGCGGCATTACATCGTTCTTCCTTCCATACGGGTTGCGGTACCTGCGTGCCCAGCAGCGTATTGCGCGGGCATGCGCAGAGCTGTTCCAGCACATCGTAGTAGAGGGAACCGCCGCATTCGTCGCGGCGTTCGCCGACCATGTAGAGCGCACTATTCGCGGTGCGCACCTGCATGCCGATTGCTTTCCGCGCATCAGGCAGTACGCCCGCGCATGCCACGATCGCCGTCGGATCAATGGCGCTACCATCCGGTTTGCTGTTATACAGGCTCACGTTCCCGGAAATAACCGGAACAGATTCCTTCGTTCCCATGCCTTTTGCAGCGTCGATGATGCCACGTACGCCTTCTTCCAGCTGCCACAATTGTTCGGGCACTTCCGGATTGCCGTAGTTTAAGCAGTCGGTGAGTGCACGCGGTTCAGCGCCAACCGCTATAGCATTGCGCATTGCCTCCGTTGCGGCGTTCACGCCTTGCCAGTACGGAGAAATGCGACCGTAGCGCCCGGTGCCACCTGCTGCCAGGGCAACGCCTGCCCACTTGTGTTCTTCGGGCAGGTCTTCCCATCCCGGATGCACGCCTTCGTGCACGTAGCTCTGCAGGTCCTGTAGCGGTGCGATGACGGTGGCATCGGCTTCGCCCGGTTCCAGTACTGTGTTGCCAATCACGTTCTTATCGAAGTGCACGAATGCCGGTTGCCGGCTGCAGCCGTTGCGGTGTGTGATCATCGCCTCCCATACATCCTTTATGGACCATTCGTGCGTTTTACCATCTACAGTTACGCGGATTTCCCCTTTTCCACATTGCAGATCCGGTTCTGTTCCGCTGTACGTGTACGCTTTGGTCGGTCGTTCGTACTGTAGTCCACAGGTTATTGCTCTGGCATCGGCTTCGCACACTGTTACATTGTTGTGCGTTGCTCGAAATATCGGTTCCTCCGTTACATGTCCGATTACGCTTGCCCTCGCGTTTTCTGCTACGCTGGGCAGGTCCCAGATGTCGTTGTAGTGCTGGAGGATGTGTTGCGTGAGGGATGGATGGCATATCCAGCAGAGGCGTTCCTGCGTTTCTGCGCAGGCGATGACTTCTGCCGGCAGGTCGGGGATCGCCGTGTGCACAGCGCCGAGGTCGATCTGTGCGCCCAGTCCGCAGTCCGCCACCTGTTCCACGGAGGCACATACCACGCCCCCCGCGCCCAGGTCTTTGCAGCTCACCTGTGCCAGTTTGCCTTCCGCCACTAGCCAATCGAAGAGTGCATACGTGGAAGCGAGCAGGTGGCGTTCCAGGAACGGGTTGGGTTCCTGCACCGCTCCGCTGTTCTGCTCGCGCTTCTCTTCTTCCATAGAGGCGCTGGCGAAGGCGGCTCCGCCGAAACCGCTGCGGTCAGTGGGCTTGCCCACGATGATGATCTCGTAGCCTTCGCGCCCCGCTTCCTGCGGCACCATGCTGTGGATGATTTCGTCTTCGCGCACGATGCCCACGGCCACGGCGTTCACCAGACAATTGCTGTTATACGCAGCGTCAAACGCCGTATCGCCCCCCAGGTTGGGCACGCCGAGCGGGTTGCCGTAGCCGCCGATGCCTCGGATGACTTCTTTGGCGATGGTGCGCGATTCCGCTGTCTGCAGGTCGCCCAATCGCAGCATGTCCATGCAGCCGATGACGCGCGCGCCCATGCATACGATGTCCCGCACCACACCACCAATGCCGGTGGCTGCTCCTTCGAAGGGCACGATCTGCGATGGGTGGTTATGCGATTCGTGGCTGATTGCCAGTCCCCATCGTTTTCCCTCCGGTTCATCCGTGATGGCAACGATGCCGCTGTCTTCCACCGGTCCCAATATGACGTGCTTGCCGCTCGTTGCAAATCGACGCAGGAACCGGCGTGATGATTTGTAGCTGCAGTGCTCGCTGCCCTGTATTCCCCAAATTACTGCTTCCACGATGGTAGGATCGCGCCCCAGCAGTTCTGTGATCTTTCTGGCTTCCTGTACTGTCAAACCGATCTGGTATGTGTTCAGGAGCTCGCGGATTTCCGCATCATCGGCGGTGGAGAAGGGGAGATGTGTTCCGGCAGTCATGTGCTTTGATTATGCAACAGTCCTGCTGCATTTGAAAATGGAACTGCGCTGCGAAAAACCAGGGAAGTCGGATGAGACCGACTTCCCTGGCTTGACCGGGAGGAATGGAGATACGGCAATCGGCGGAGAGCCAATCACATTTCCCTGTACAGGGGAATGCACCCGATGGGATGGATGAGCCGCATAGCTCAGTGTCTTTGCCTTGTTCCCTATAGAAGATATTCGGGGAAAAGACGCCGACCATTCCTCCAACATTGTGGCAATCGCATGCGATTGCCTCCCGGTTATTGCAACATTTTTCTATGTTTGCCGCAACTATTTTCTTCTCTCTATATTCTGTGCCGCAGCTGTGCTACGCTGGCGCCATGCGTTTTCCCTTCCGCTTCGCGTTGTCGTTCCGGCAAGAACGCCTGGTTGCAGGTGCCGCGGTGCTTGCCGTGACTCAGCTGGGTGCTTCGCTCGCCGGTTTGGTGCGTGACCGTGTCCTGGCGGGCACATTCCCCGGGTTGCGCGTGGTTGATGTGTATATAGCGGCTTTTCGTCCCAGCGACCTCCTCTTCCAGGTGACGATTATGGCGGGGTTTTCGGTCGCTCTGGTGCCGCTGCTCTCGCAGTATCACAGCCGCGGCGACCGTGCGGAAATGGGTCGCCTCCTCGGCGGCGCCGTGGGCATTGCGGCGGCGGTGTTCGGTGTGGTGGCTCTTGCTCTCTTCTTTGCGTTCCCCCAGCTGGCGTCGCTTTTTGTGCAGTTCGACGGCGAAACCATGGCGCTCTACATCACGTTTGGCAGGCTGGCTCTGCTCACCAATTTTCTCTTCATTTTCGGCAACGCATTCGGTCAGTATTTGATTACCATACAGCGCTACTGGGTGTACGGCATTACGCCCATCCTGTACACGCTTGGGACGATCAGCGGCACATTGTTTCTCTCCGGCCCCGATGCCTTCGGCATTATGGGTCCCATGTACGGCACGCTCGGCGGAGCAGTGGTGTACGTGCTCTTGCGGCTTGCCGGCGTCGTATTCTCCGGTTGCCGGTTTGGTGTACGCCTTTGGCATCCGGATCTGCCCGAGTGTTTCCGTCTCATGCTGCCGCGCATGCTGGCGCTAGGGGCGTTGCAGTTGCAGCTCCTCCTGTTTGACCGTATTGCTTCGGGTCTGCCTGCCGGGTCGGTGACCATCAATGCGTACGCGCGCAATTTTCAGGCTGTTGCGGTGGGCATTGTCGGCATCGCGCTGGCGCAGTCGGCGTTCCCGCTCTTAAGCCAGGCCATTGCCCGTCAGGAACCATGGCGTTTTTGGATGTATCTGCGCAAAGGCGTTGCTGTTCTCCTTCTCCTCACTCTTCCCGGTGCATTGATTCTGGGCATGCTTGCGCCCGTAGCCGCACGGTTGGTCAATATTCAGCATGTGCTGCCGGTGTTCCAGCTCTGTCTGATTCTGTATGCCATCAGTATTCCGTTCGAGAGTATCAACCATTTGCTGCTCCGTTCTTTTTATGCCCTCAAGCATACGGCGACACCCGCGGTGTTCAGCGTTCTGAATGGTGCCATTGCCATTGCACTCTCTTGGTATCTGGCGCCGCAGTTTGGTGTGTACGCGCTGGCACTGGGGTTTAGTGCGGGACAGGTGGTGGAACTCCTGGGTCTAGCCTCCATCCTTCCGCATCAAGTTCATGCAACGTTTGAGCGCACTAATTGGCTGAAAAAACTGATCAACAGATTTGTTCATTAATATGCGCGCTACCCGAAGACCATCAGAAATTCATTGGATTGTGAACACCCCGAATCCCGCAAGTTCTTCTTCGCGCACACGCACGTCTGCCACTTCGGCATCTGCCGGTCCCGTGTGCAGCCATGTTTC
>JAAYXY010000051.1 GCA_012515645.1 Candidatus Peribacteria bacterium
ATCCATAGCTTCCGCTTCCTGTTTGCATGTATTTGTACTCCACGCTCGGTATGTCTATCTGCTGGCGTGTAATGGTAATGATGTGCGTGTTCCAGTCGTCTTTACGTCGTATGGTGAGTTTGACCTGCGTTCCCTTTGGACCGCGTATTTGCTGTACTGCGTCCTGCAGAGTTTTGCCTTCTAGAGATTGCCCGTTCACTTCGAGGATCACATCTTCCGGTAGGAGGCCTGCTTTTGCTGCAGGAGAGCCTTTTAGAGGTGCTACGACAATGATATTTCCTTCGCGCAGCGTGAGTTCCGCGCCGATGCCCTGAAGCGTTCCATTGAGTGATTGCTGGAATTGCTTGTTCTCTGCTGGTGTCATGAACACGCTGTACGGATCTCCGACTGCGCGTACCATACCGCTGACGGCGCCGTAGAGCATTTCCGTTGGTTTAAGATTTTCGGGATGGATGTGATGTTTGAGCAGCAGGCGCCATACAGCCCACAGGAGTGAAGTGTCCACTTCTTCCGCGGGGTCACCCATGATCTGGCCGTCGCCGGTATTCCCGTGGAATAGAAATTCTAATTCCTCTATTTTGCTCTGTAAGCGCTGCATTTCGTATCGGGATCCCAAATGCATACCCAATGCAAGCGTTAGGATGGGGAGGAGTGCGATTGTGACAAGGCGGGTCGGATGCTTCATGTTGTTATTGTGATGCAGATATTTGCCATCTTGGGTGGAGAGGGTAGCATCATTTTCCCATGTATGCATCCGATTCCGGCATCAAACGGTCTGTTCATATGGCACATCCTCCGTGCCTTCACAAGGATATTCCGATTGCGGACATTGTTGCTGCTTGCGAGGATGCCGCAGATATCCTCGCTGCATATGGTTTGCACTGCTTCTCTTGTTCCGCTGTCGGTACGGAGTCACTTCGTGATGGTTGCACCATCCACGGTTTCGATGATGAAACTGTGGATGCGCTCATTGAAGATTTAAACGATGCCATCCGTGCTCAGCCATCTCGTCCCGCTTTTCTCCATGTCACGCCGGAAGCGTCCAATACTCTTCAGACGCTGGGGCAACGCGAAGGCGTGCCGGATAGCGGTCTTGGTGTTCGCAGCGATGCCATGGGCTCCTTTTGCATGGAGTTTTGCGATGCGCCTGCCATAGATGATATCGTGCTTTTCTGCGGTGATGATCGTTCCATTCGCATTTTTCTTTCGCCTCTGGTTTTGTGGCGCATCGGCGGATCGACGATCGATGTCCGTGACGGTTGTTTCCTTTTACGGGAGTCTGATGCTGTTTCGATGTGACATATGGCTATAGCATTCCGTTTCTGCTACGAATTACTGTACGATATGTACGTATGGTTCGTCTCCCCGCATCTCTGGAACGCCGTCTGCAGGAGCTTTTTCCTCGTGTTCGTGAGCGTGAAAAGTTCGTTGCGGAGGTGATAGAACGCTCATTGCAGGTGACGGCGGAAGGTGAGGTTGCACGTAAAGAGTCCGTGGGTGGCACGTTGCACCTGTTCACCGATGGGGGATCGCGCGGCAATCCCGGCCAGGCGGCTATTGGTTGTGTTCTGGAAGACCCTTCTACAGGCAAAGTTATCAGGGAACACATGGAACGTATCGGCATTACAACGAACAACATTGCCGAGTACCGCGCTCTCATCGAAGGGCTGCGTCTTGCACGCCCGTACCATCCCAATACACTTCTGTGCTCTTTGGATTCAGAACTCGTTGTCAAGCAGCTATCGGGTGAATACCGCGTAAAAATGCACAGCTTAGAACCGTTGGTTCAGGAGATACGTGCATTGAGCGAACAATTTCCCCATGTATCTTTCGTGCATATTCCTCGCGATGACAATCATCGTGCGGATGCGCTGGTGAACCGTGCACTCGATGAGCTCCCCGATCCTCACTATGAACCGCCTGCTCGTGCGTAACATGTTACAATTCCCATTATTTTTTCGCTGCGCATTTCTTTTTTTGGGTTCCTGCGTTCTTGTGAGCGTTGTTGGCATCCCGCATGTGGATGCGGCATACGGCACGCTTACCTATCGTTACGCATATCATTTGTTCACTCTGCGCCCGGCTGATTACGACGAATGGAAGACTACAGAAGAAACGTGGTTCTATCGTGGGGAGCCGGTTCAGCCTTTGAATGTATGGCGGACAGACGGTGATCATGTGCCTGCATTGCCCTTCGGTGTCGAGCGTCGTGTTCGCATTGCATGGGATCGTGAAGCAATTGCACGGGTTATTCAATTACGCATTGCTACTGTGCTCAACCGCGATCCGGGAAGTGTTGTCATTGGACGTGCCGATGGTGGAGCTGTTACATTCGATGGCGTGGGTCTTCCGGGCAGGCGTGTACGAATAGAGGAGGCGGTGACATTGACTATTCAAGCTTTGGAGGAGGGAATCGATGACATTATTCTTCCAGTGGATATTCTGCAGCCTGCTATTACGGTAACCGATCCATATTTGCAGGATCGTGGTATTGCCGAGGTGGTTACGGTTGGCGAATCGGATTTTGCCGGTTCTTCTGCCAATAGAATACATAATATTACTGTAGGACTAGCCCGTTTTAACGGGCATATTATTCCTCAAGGTGCCACATTTTCATTCAATGATGTCATGGGTCCTGTGAACCGCGAAACGGGATATAAGCCCGAACTTGTGATTCTGGGGGACAAGACGCTTCCCGAGTACGGCGGTGGCTTGTGCCAGGTCAGTACAACTGCGTACCGTGGCGTGTGGGAATACGGGTTCCCTATCGTTGCTCGTCGTAATCACAGCTTCGTCGTTCGTTACTACAGTCCTCCCGGCACAGATGCCACGATCTATCCTCCGAACACGGATATGCGTTTTATGAATGATGGTCCTAGTGATCTCCTCTTGCAGACGCACATTGCGGATGGCAAGGCGTACTTCATCTATTATGGTCTGCGCGATACCCGCACGGCGGATCTTATCGGTCCATATACATGGGGGAATGTGCCGCCTCCTGCGGAGCGCATAGAGTACACCACCAGCATTCCGCCGGGCACCACGCGCAAAGCGGGCAAAGCTGTTCCTGGCGTGCGCGCGGCGTGGTTTCGTATTGTCTACCGTCCCGGTGTTGATCCTGTGATAGAAAATTACTATTCCATTTACGAAGCCCGGCCTTATTACCTGCAAATCGGCATTGAACCAGGTCAGATTATTCCTGGCACAGAACCCGAGGAGCCCGATTGGTTGCATCTACCTGATTCGGAGTGAGCTCCGTAGGCGAGGTGCATAGTGGAAGATACCGCTTGCGTAAGCTGGCAGATCTTCATCAGGCGCATGCATAGTGTTCCGACATGCATATGGGGATGCTCTGAGGGGGCCATCCCTGTTCTGTGATGATGCGCCTGCATAACCCGGCAATGCGCTGTTCGCTTTGTGCGGATATTTCGGGATATGTGTACCAATCATTCTGCATGCACTGTGCTAGGAATATTTTTTCGTCGGCAGAGGGTTGCATTCCATATACGCGTTCGCCGGGCGCAGGCATCAAACCCATTTCGTGAAGGACGCGTACGGCGAATCCGGTGAGTAGCAGTGGTTGTTGTTTACCACATTGGCTTATGAATGCCCAGGTTGCGTCAAAAATTCCTTGGACAGGTTCTTCGTCCTGGAGCAAGTGCAGCACGAGTGCTATTCCCTGCATGGCCATGGTGAATGCATGTATGTTTTTAAGGTTGCATACCTGCGTTCCATGCACTCCGGTGACTGTGAATCCGGTTTTGCCTTCATGTATGTCTACAGTCATTCTCTGGAGAGGCAGGAGTGAACCGCCCATGTGGCTCTGCAGTTTGCGTACACCTCGCGCTCTGGCCGCGATGCGGCCGCGCTCTCTTGTGAGCAGAATACAAAAACGGTCCGCTTCGCCGATGTCATGTGTTCGCAGAACGATCGCGTCGTATGTGCAGGAATAACTCATACGTCATGTCGGTGCAGAGCCAGCGATCGCATATTGGTTTTCGCGAGTATCCCTAGCCACGCTCCCAGCCATCCCATGAGGGGAATCATGGCTGCTTCTAGCAGCAGCACTGCTAATCCGTATTTGCGGAGCATAATCATGCATTGTTTTATAAGAGGGCTTAGGGCGCCGGATGTTGATATGGAGGTGAGTGCATTGGATATTGCCCAAAATAAAATTCCCATCATGAGCAGGCTTCCTATGGTTGCCAACAGGAGTAGCAGCATGGCTTCTACAGCAAATGGAATCAAAATAGCCATCGGGAATGCTCCGGAAAGATGTTCTATGAGGATTTCATCGGCGCGCTGCATGACCCTGCTCCGTACGAGTTCCACTGTGACAAAGAGGATAATTCCTCCTGTAATAAGCAGGAATACAAATGCCATTGTGTAGCCGGTGGCTGTAAGATCCAGCAGTTCGTATAGGTATGCTTCCTGGTTTGTTGTTTCCGACAGGAATGTAGGGTCAACGATGTTTCCCCATTGTGGCTCAGCAAGGAATTCACTCAGCGTGCGGTAGTCTGCGATTGAGCGAAGAACGATCGCAACTGTTTCGGGGAACGGATTTGTGAGATCGAATTCTTCGATAAAAGCGATCAGTGTGGGATCGTGTGCCTGCATTTGGGCATATGCCTGTTCTTTGGTGATGTACGAAATTGATGAAACGAATGGTTGTTGCCCCAGTGTGCTTAGGAATACCTGTACATCCTGGTTATCCGCCTGTTCCAGCAGCTCGAGCCGCAGATCTACGCGGGATTCCAGTACTGTTTTGGTGGCCTGCATTCCAAAGATGAGCAGTACCAGAAGTTGTGCCAGCACTAGTACACCGCATAGTGCTCCCAATGCCGCGAACCATCCTTTTTCCCGTGCAAAATTTACTGCGCCGCGCTGTACGCTGCGCAGGCATACTCGCCGTGCCTGCACCCATGCTTCTGGCATGGTCATGAGTATACGGCTGCGTGCCTGCGAATGCGAGCTGCATTCCTATCGCTGCCGGGTACTATGCTTGGTGTTTTTGCTTTCCCTCCCCGTGCTCGTTGATATTTTTGCCACGATTTCTGCGCAGCGCTGCGCCCGCGGGTTTTCCGGGTCGATCTCCAGTGCTCGTTCCAGAAGAGGTTTGGCTTTGCGGACGTTGCGTGCCTGCAGGTATGCGGCGCCCAGATCGCAGAGAATGAACGGGTTATCATTGTCGATGTTGAGTGCTCGTTCCAGTGTCACAATACCTTGTACGCGTTTGCCGTTCTGGAAAAGGGCCCATCCAAGGCATCGCAGGATTTCTGAATCATTAGGACGTTTTTGATTCGCTGTTTGCAAGGATGCCAGTGCCTGTTTCCACTGTTGTTTCTGTGCATGGAGGCAACCGAGAAGGTAGTGGGCGGTGTAGCTACCTGCATCGAGTTCTATTGCCTGCTGCGCTGCTTTTTTGGCGCGTGCATAATGTTCCAAACTCAATTCGTTATCTGCTACTTCTTCCAGTGCGGCTACATTCGAGGGGTCTTCGATGAGCAATTGTTCCAAAATGTCCAGTGCTTCCCGGTGCTTGCCCATCATTTTCAGGCGTTCGGCTTTTTCCAGTCGCTCGACTGTTGCTTCCTCTGGTATCGGGGGCGGCGGCATGGGAACGTATTGTATCGTGGTCGCGTGGCACACCAAACAATACCGCCTGTTTTTCTCTTATCCGTATATGAGGCGCATGACTAGATTTAAGATCTGCTTTGCCGCCATCACGATGCCGACTCCGATCACGGCAGCCATCATGTATTTTCGCCCCGAAGATTTTGCATCCTCTTTCTGGCCTCCGAAGATGTACATTGTTGCACCGACAATGAAGCTCACTGTTGCAACGGCGATGACCGTGCTCTGCAATGTGTTGGCTACGTTGTTCACAATATCCTCAGCTGTGACATCAAAACCCCACTGTGACGTGTCCAGTGTATCTATGCCCCCCTGTGCTTTGCTGATCATAGGCATGAGCAGACCCAGGAGTGCCGATGTCGCCTTCGCTGCATATCGCCTCATGTGATCGCAGCATAGCGCCCTTTGTTTTGCGCTGCCATAGTGGTCGCCTGTTGTACTCGGAACTGCTATCATGTAGCGGCTTCATTTCTTTCTTCATTCGTGCTTCGTAGGCGTACTACACATCGCCGTTTCTCTTTCAGGCGTACCGTACCTATGGTACTGGGTGCTCTTTGCATTCTGCTGCTCGGTTACGGTGCGTATATCTGGTTTACCTTGCCCGATGTCAGCGATCCACGCAGTTTTCTCGCTGCGCAGAGCACGGTTGTTCTCGATCGCAACGGCGTTGAGCTCTACCGGTTCTTTCAGGAAGAAGATCGGACGTTTGTGGATGCCGATGCCATACCTCAGTTTCTCAAAGATGCCATTGTGGCCATCGAAGATGAGCGGTTTTACTCCAGAGGTTGCTTGGATGTTCGTGCCATTGCGCGCGCATTTTTTGGTTTTGGCCGGGCAGGAGGTGCTTCTACCATCACGCGTCAGCTTGCGCGTAATGCACTCGATTTGAACCAGGAGAATTTGTACAACCGCAAGGTTAAAGAAATCATTTTGGGTTGCCAGCTCGAATCGCAAAACAGCAAAAAAGAACTCCTCCATCTCTATCTGAACTGGATTCCTTTTGGCCGGAACGCGTATGGCGCACAACAGGCCAGTATGCAGTATTTCGGTGTTCCTGTGACTGATCTGACTCTTGCACAGTCTGCGGTGCTTGCGGCGTTGCCGCAGCGGCCTTCGTATTTGAGTCCGTACGGTGCGCATCGGCATACGACAGTGAGCAGTGCGGTGGAGGAACAGATTATTGCTGGCAAAATTACGCGTGCGCACGATATTCCCAGTGAAGATATTGCGATTGGTTTACTGGGTGCGTACGTTGGTACGGGTGCAACGGTTGTGTATGTAGGTGGAAGGACGGACCAGGTACTCCAGAACATGCAGGATCAGGAGATGATAACAGAATCAGAACGTTTGGCTGCGCTCAGCGATCTTGAGCACATGCTGTTCCAGCCTGCGCGCGAAGATATTCGCGCACCACACTTTGTGCTCTGGATCCGCGAGCAGGTGGAGGAGTTGTTTGCGGGGTCCGAACAGGATTTGCTGCAACGTGGAGGTATGACGATTACCACCACGCTTGACTGGGATTTGCAGGAAGCAGCAGAGAGCGCAGTTGCTTTGCATAGGGAGGATATATTCAATCGCTCTGGAGCGCATAATCTTGCCCTGCTCGCTCTTGATCCCAAAACCCGCGAGGTACTGGCGTATGTGGGGAATGCTGATTTCCACGATGAGGAACACGGTGGCAAAATCGACATGGTTCATGTGCCCCGCCAACCAGGTTCCAGTTTCAAACCTATCGTGTATGCTGCTGCGTTTGAGCAGGGGTACGGTCCAGGAACGGTGCTTTTTGATGTGCCTACCAAGATCGGTGACAATGAGCCTCAAAATTTTGATGGAACATTCTGGGGGCCGCTCACCGTGCGCGCTGCGCTCGGTGCTTCGCGCAATATTCCCGCTGCAAAAGCTTTTTTCCTTGCTGGTGGCGAGATGAAAATTCTGCAGCTTGCCGCCGCGCTCGGCGCCAACACGCCGCTTACCCGTCGTGCTGAGCTTTCACAGCAGCGCGGTTCTTTTGAGTATGGATGGCCTTTGGCGCTCGGTGCTGCAGAGACACCGCTCATAGAGATGGTGAATGCCTATGCTTCTTTGGGTGATGGCGGTGTTGTAAAACCGGTTGTTAGTATTCAATCTATCACAGACAAGCATGGGAATATTCTCTTCCAGTCCGATGCTGAACCTGTAGAGCAGAGCGTGCTAGACGCACGTATTGCGTATCAGCTTACTTCCATTCTTCGGGATGAATCTGCGCGTCCCGAAGAATATTGGAGGTCGCAGCTCACCGTTCCGGGGTACGAAACGGCAGCCAAGACAGGGACGAGTAATAAGTGCCTGGAGTGGAACCAGGAGACGGGCGCCTGTTTACTTCGGAAGCCTGACAATGCCTGGTTGCTTGGTTATACGCCTAATCTGGTTGCGGGCGTATGGGCGGGCAATGCCGACAGTAGTGCGCTCTATGATCGTGGCGGTGGTCTGAATACCGCTAGTCCGCTCTGGCGTGATTTCATGATTCGTGCTCATAAGAGACTTTCTTCTCCCGTTACTTCTTTTACTTCTCCTAGTGGTTTGGTTCAGGTGCAAATTTCTACGCTTTCCGGGCAACTCCCGACTGAGTGCACTCCCCTGAGTCATCGTCGCACGGAGATTTTTCTCTCTGAACGTGTTCCCGTGCAACAGGATCCCGCCTGCCAGATGCTTGCCGTGGACAAGGTAACGGGCATGCTAGCTTCGGAGGTTTGTCCTGCGGAAGCTCAAGAGGAGGGTCGTTTCTTCCATGGACAATCCATTTTGCCGGATCGATGGCCGACGTGGGAGCAAGGTGTGCAAGCGTGGATGGATGCGCAGATGGAGCTATGGAATGCGACAGATACTCATTCTGGTGCTCTTATTCCGCTCCCCAAGGCTCCAACTGAGATTTGTGATCCCAGTCTGACGCCGGGGCGTCTCATTGCGCCCGAGGTACATCTGCGTTTCCCGCTAGACGGTGGTATGGCGCCTTATCCTGCGTTCGTTGCCCAGATCGAATGGGATGTTGGTTCTTCTGTTCGTGAAGTGCGCTACGAGCTTAATGGTCGGCGCGTAGGTCTGGAGTCAAGTCCTCCATTCTCTGCCGTCATCAGGGTCCCCCGTTCTGTTCCGCAGGAAGGCACGCACGTCCTCAAAGTCATTCTGGAAGACGAGTACTTTAATCAGGCGGAGGATGAAGTTATGTTCCGCTTCGGTGAGGATCGTCAGCCGCCATCTATCCAACTGGTTTCTCCGGAGAAGCGTTTATTTGCTCCGGGTGAAACTGCAGTTTTCCATGCTCTTGCAGAAGATACGGAGGGTGGCATTAAGTATGTGCAGTTCTATTTGGACGATCTCTTACTCACAACGAAGCCGCACGAGCCGTACAGTGTCACCTATACGCTTCCGAAAGAGGACGGTTTGTATCGCTTGCGTGCCGTTGCTGAGGATATGGCGGAAAACACCAGTAGCGATATGTTCCTGATTGGTGTAGGTGACGTTACTATTCCGGATGATCGTCGTTCTCTTCCTTCCTTGCCGCAAGATCCTGTACTCAATAGCTCTGATGGGGGTGTTGTTTTGGACACTCAAGACCCCGTCATTTTGACGCCTTCCGACGACATTTCCATGCAACGTAAGGAAGTGCGCGAATTTTCCTTCCAGGTTCCCCGCATTGGCGGAGATATCGCGCAGTTGACGGTTCGGGTGCAACATGAACAAACCGGTGACATCAGTTCGCTCCTTACGCTTACGGATGGCGAGGGTATCTATCGTCGCGACTGGAGCACCAGACTCGTCGGAGACCACATTCTTATCCTCGCGACAGAGGATAGTGCGGGTACCGTGACGGAATGGGATCGCAGACGGATTTCCGTGCGGTAATTCCTAACGCAACTCTGTCGCAATATCATCGTCGATATCGGCATTGGTGTGCACTTCCGCTACGTCATCATCTTCTTCGATGGCATCGATGAAATCGATGAGTTTCTGCGCTGTGACCGTATCTGCGATACGTATTTCCTGTTTGGCTATGTATTTGAGCCCTGCTTCCCGTATGGCCAATTCCTTTTTCCTGAGTATGTCGCGCACTTCTGCCCATCGGGTTGCATCGGTTGTTATGTTTACATTGTTGCCGTCTTTGGCGATATCTTCCGCGCCTGCGTCGATGAGCATGAGTTCCGTGTCGTCGTCCAGTGATCCTTCTGCTATTACCACTCCTTTCTTTTCAAAGAGGAAGAGTACAGATCCGCTTTCCGCCCATTTACCTCCGCGTTTTTCGATGGTGGAGCGGACATTGCTCAATGTTCGGTTGCGGTTGTCCGTGAGGCATTCAATGATGCACGCTACTCCACCCGGACCGTAGGCTTCGTACGTTTCTGCAACAGTGTGTTCGCCTTTCAGATCACCTGTCCCTTTTTTGATCGCACGTTCGATGTTGGCATTCGGTACGTTGTCCGCTTTTGCGTTCTCTATGGCTGTGGCCAGACGGGGGTTCATTTCGGGATCTTCGCTGCCGCCTTCGCGTGCTGCAATTTCTACCAGCTTGGCGTGCCGTGTGAAGATCTTTCCGCGTTTTGCGTCGGCAGCGCCCTTTTTATGCTTGATGCTGTGCCATTTGCTGTGTCCAGACATGGGTGGTTGGAATAATACGCGATCCTTGTAGAGCAAGTACACTGCTTATTGTACAACATATGGTCCGCTTATTTGCGGTACGCCAGCATCCCCATGAATCGTGCACGTTCTATTGCAGTTTTCAGCATTTTTTGGTGCCTGAGGCATATGCCGGTGTAGTACCGTTTACGGATGTTGCCGAAGTAGTCGACGTACGATTTGATGGACGGGTAGTCTTTGTAGTCAATGTACTGTGTTCCCTTTTGGCAGAGAGGACATTGCTTCTTCCGTGGATCGGACCGGCGAGGTTGCTTGTTCTGGGACATGGGGAGAGAGGAAATTAGAGTTCGAGTTCGTCGTCGGCGATCAGCTTGTCGATTTGTTCCGTGAGTTCGCCCGCCTGTTTTTTCGTAGGTGCCTCTGTTTCAGCCTGTTTTTTGGGTGCAGCACTGCGGCGTGATTGCTTCTTCTGCCTCTCGAGCATTTTTTTACGCAACTCTTCCTCTTTACGCAGTTTTTCGTGCTGTACATCTCCTTCTTTCTGTTTCTGCCATTCGATGTATTTTTCTGAGTACGCAACAATTTCGTACCCCTTTGGTGGTTTGATGATCAAATGCCGAAGTACATTTTTCATGATGAGCAGATTTTCCTCAATTTCCCGGATCTTTTCTGGGACGATTTCGTAATGCAGAACCACCACGTTGGCTTCTTTGTATCCGCCAATTTCGTATGCGAGTCCGCGTCGCCCCCATACATCTTTGGCTATCTGTTTTCCTTCTGCTTCTTCGAATAATTCTTCAATTTCTTTCATGAGTTGCTGTTCTTCTTTCTGCGATATGGGG
>JAAYXY010000052.1 GCA_012515645.1 Candidatus Peribacteria bacterium
GCACTTTCATATTCTGCAGCAGTGCACTCATTGCTTCCGATTTTTCGATTGATGTGGTACCAATCAGCACAGGTTGGCCTTTGTCGTGTTTCTGCATCGCGGTTTCGGCAACTGCTTTGAATTTGGATTTCACTGTCCTGTAGATCGCATCCGGCTTGTCATCCCGTACCAGAGGCTTGTGTGTGGGTATGACAATCGTGCGCAGTTTGTAGATGGATTCGAATTCCTCCTCCTCTGTTTTGGCTGTGCCTGTCATGCCGGCGAGTTTATGGTACAGGCGGAAGTAGTTCTGGAATGTAATGGTTGCAAGTGTTTTGCTTTCACGCTGCACTTCAACCCTCTCTTTCGCCTCTATGGCCTGGTGCAGCCCGTGTCCATAGCGTCTGCCAGGCATCAATCGCCCTGTGAATTCGTCTACGATGATTATTTCCCCGTCTTTGACGACGTAATCCACGTCTCGCTGGTAGATGGCGTGCGCACGCAGAGCCTGTTCAATGTGGTGTACTTCTTCAAAGCCTCTGTCTGTATACACATTCTCCACGCCGAGAATCTCTTCCATTTTGTGAATCCCTTCTTCCGTGAGCGCAGCAAGGCGTTGTTTCTCATCTTTATTGTAGTGCACGTTTTCCTGTAACTGGTGCACGATTTGCGCATATTGCAGGTATTTTTGCGTCGATTCTTCTCCTGGTTGGCTGATGATGAGCGGTGTGCGTGCTTCGTCGATTAAGATGCTATCCACTTCGTCTACGATTGCGTAGTGCAGCTCGCGTTGAACCTGCCGTTCGATGCTGCCTGCCATGTTGTCACGCAGGTAATCGAATCCGAATTCGTTGTTCGTTCCGTATGTGATGTCACATGCGTATGCTTGACGGCGTTCTTCGTGGTTGAGTTCGTGCAAAATGGTACCAAAGGAGAGCCCAAGTGCTTCGTATAGCATGCCCATCCAGAGTGCATCGCGCTTTGCCAGGTAGTCGTTGACGGTGACAACGTGCACACCTTTGCCGCTTAAAGCATTGAGATACACGGGCATGGTACAGACGAGTGTTTTTCCTTCTCCTGTTTTCATTTCTGCGATGCAGCCTGAGTGCAGCGCAATGCCTCCCAGGATTTGCACGTCGTACGGGACCATGTCCCAGGTGAATTCCTGTTTTCCCAATGTGGATTTTTTCCCCATGATGAGTTCGCATGCACGGATGACTGTTGCGAATGCATCCGGGAGTATGTCATCGGGGGTCATTCCTTCCGCAATTTTGTCGCGTAGCTCCTGTGTTCGTACCGGTAGTTGTTCTACGGTGAGTGATCGAATGTCTTCTTGTGCGCAGCGTTCCCGTACACGGCGAACAGTGGGCCACAGTTTTTTTAGTTCTTTGCGGTTCGGATCGCCGAGAATCGTATTCAGGACATCAATGGCAGACATACAGAATGCAGGATACCAGAGGAGGAGGGACAGAATCGATGAATGCACATCCTTTTTCCGGTTTTCTTTACCAATAGACGCGGTTATCTCGTGTATCCAGTACGGCGTACGCGGCGCTCATGATAGCGCCGGCGTCCTCGCGTTCGCATAGTGAGAATGTGGGGTACATACTGCAAGATTTTCTGTCCCAGTAGTGACATTTGCTCGCGAGCACGTACAGGATGCCGCTCCCTGTTGGCGGTGCACTGCCTAAGTGAACGTGTGGAGATCCTGTTCTATGCACGGCTTCGTAGATTTCGTGTGCGAATGCGGCTTTCAGTGTTTCACATCCAATCCAATCTTCGTGTATATCTGTTTGTTCTGAGGCGAACGTCACTCCAACATTGTGCAAAACTCCTGCAGGCGGTTCATTCCAGAAACAGCGCAGTTTTGGTTCGGTTATCGTTGATGCATCTATTTCTGCCATTAGGAGAATATGCTCCGGTTTCAGTGGAAAATCGCACGTTTCCCCCCATCGTTCCTGCAGATATTCCGATGACGCATATTGGCTGAATGCTGCGCGGAACGGTTCCGGTACTTGGCTTTGTTCGTCAGCGGCTTCCCATTGCTGTACCAGCAATACTCCGGACGCAATCACCAGGAGTGATACTGCCAGAACACTGCGTGCGCGGCACCGCATATGTATAGCATACGTTATCCTTCTCTGCCGTACCACGGTGTGAGTATATTCGTATCGTATCCCGCCTCGTTCACGAGAGCAGGTACGATGATATCTGTTTCCTGTAATACTGCTTCTGGCAGTCCTGTTTGTAGTAGGGCTGCGCGGTGTTCAGGGATCAGTTCCCCACACCAGTGTCCTTTTTGTGGCATATGTTCCAGAAGCATGTGCAGGGACATGTGTTGCACTTCTTCTTTCCTATTTTTACCGAAGACGCGTGCGAATACCTCCTGTTTTTTTGTGGAATGGATCCACAGTAATGGTTTTTGGTCATGTGCTCTTGCCGCGTATACATCCGCCAGGTGGATTCCTGCAGATGGAATGCCAAGCTCAGTGGTCAGCGTGTTGCAGAATGCAACTGCTATGCGGAGGCTCGTGAATCCTCCCGGTCCGGTGATGCATGCGATGTGCGTCAAATCCGCATGCGTCCATTGCGCGTTTGCCATCACTTCTGCATACATTGTGAGCAATGTGTTGTCCCGCACAGATTCATTGCAGTGCATTTTTGCTTCTATGCGTTTTCCGTCACTGCAGGCGAGCAGTCCCCGGTGACTGGCAATATCAATGTACAGGCATTTCATGCGCCTATTGAAGCATGTGTTCTGTATGATGCGGTAGGATTTCTCTGTAGTTTCACCTATGACGTAGATCTTTATGCGCCAACCAGCTCTCTCCATCATTATCCCGACGCATGCACGGAGCGAGATTCTCCGGGAGTGCCTTCTGCGCATCGGCGCGCAGACCGTCAGGGCACAGATCGAAGTCATTGTGGTCAGCGATGTCGTCGATCCAGAAGCGCAGGCGTATTGCACTGCGCTTGGTGCGCAGGTGCCCTGTGATTATATTCAAGTGTCTCCGTGCCATCAGGGTGTTGCCCGTAATACTGCACTCAAACGTGCCAAGGCTCCACTCTGTCTGATTATTGGCGATGATATTTTCCTGGAACCCGACGCATGTGCAGTGCACATGATGTCGCATGATTTGCTTACCAGGCAGGGTGTGGTATCTGCGGTTGTTTTGGGTTTTACAACATGGGATCCTGCTGCCGGTATAACACAGGTGATGCGTTGGCTGGAACGGAGCGGATGGCAGTTTGGCTACCCGACTCTCCGGCGTTACGAGCGGACATTTGTTCCTGTTTCTATGCAGCATTTTTACACATACACGAGTCATGTGAGTCTCCCCACTGCCATTGCGCGCAAATACCCGTTTCGACAGGACATAGATTTATACGGATGGGAAGATGTGGAGTGGGGCACCCGTCTGCGTGATGCGGGCATAGGTTTGTTCTACCAGCCGGATGCCCGGGCATTCCATTTCCATCATATGGATTTGCCCGCTTCATTGCGGCGCATGGAGACTCTTGGCACATCTGCCGCGCAAATGGCGCGCAAAGTGCCGGATTTTGATCGTCTGCCTCGGGGAACGAAACGCTTCTTCTACCGTTTGGTTTCTATGTTTCCCACAATGACCGGCGCGCACAGGCGTGCATTTCTGCGTGGTGTTGTTGCGGCGGAACGGGCAGCTGATGCGTGAATCTGCAGGTGCAGAAAAGACGTACGGAATCAGTCGCACCCGGACTGCTATACACCGTATACTGCTCTCCATGTTCCGGCGGCTCGATTTTCTTCTCTGCGGTGTTACGGTTGTGCTCACATTCTTTGGGCTGGCGATGATCGCGAGCGTGAGTGTCTTCGGGAGCTACCAGATCACGCATCAGATGGTGCTGCGGGGTATGCGGGAGGAAACGAGCAATGCGTTCTATCTTATTCGCAGTTCCTACCATACGTTTCTGAGCCTGGGTGTGATGTTTTGCATTCTTCTGGTGCCGTACCGTGTATGGGAGCGCTTTGCCATGCCTATCTTCGGTGTGGCACTCCTGCTCCTTCTCGCCGTATTCATACCGGGTATTGGCGCAGGTTACGGTACTGCACATCAATGGCTGCGTATCGGAGGTTTTTCTCTGCAACCCTCTGAATTCCTGAAGTTGGCTATGACTATCTATCTCGCTGTCTGGTTGCAGAAACGCGAGCAGATCGTCGGGACGCTTAAAGAGGGTTTTCTGCCGTTTTCCACGCTTCTTGTTCTGAGTACAATTCTGGTTGCCGTACAGCCGGATTTTGGGTCATTTCTCGTTATTTTTAGCATTGCTGTCGTGATGTTTTTCATTGCGGGAGGCAATGTCATTCACCTGTTTCTCGGCGGGATGATCGCAGCCGTGCTCGGTTTGCCTATCATTTTAAACAGGGAATACATCCGCAACCGTTTTCGGGCTTTCCTTTTTCCGAACGATCCTTCTCTTGCGGAATCTATAGGGTTTCAGGTTCGGCAGGCACTCATTGCCATTGGCAGCGGCGGGCTCTTCGGTGTTGGATACGGCAAATCCATCCAGAAATTCGGATACCTTCCCGAAGTGCAAGGGGATACCATTTTTGCTGCCATGGCTGAGGAATTAGGATTCTTTCGTCTCATGATTGTTCTGGGTATGTACGGTATATTCGTCTGGAGGGGCTATCGCATTGCCCTGGGTGCGCCCGATCGTTTCGGTTTCTTGCTCGCCACCGGCATTACCACCTGGGTTGCCGTGCAGACTCTCCTGAACGTTTCGGTGAATCTTGGGCTGTTCCCTCTTACGGGTATTACGCTGCCGTTCATCAGTTATGGCGGCTCGTCTACGCTCGCGTTGCTGACTGCCGTTGGCATCTTGCTGAATATTTCCATGTACAGTACCGATGCTCCATCTGAAGATAGGCGGCAGCGGTCACGGTTTCCTGTATGCAGACACTCGTAATGTCATGGCTCAGCGCATCCTTTTTGTCGGCGGCGGCTCTATAGGCCATATAGCTCCATCTCTTGCGATTTGGCATGCCATGAAGCGGCTGGTGCCATCTGCCGAGGCGCACTTCGTGTGCGCCGATCGGACGGATGACCGGGAATTTCTGCACCAAAACAGTGTGGAATTTACCTCTCTTGCTGCACCGCGCCTTTCCTTATGTTTCCCTTTTGCATTTTTGTCGGCGTATCGCCATGCAGTGCGTATCATTGCTTCTTTTGCACCGAATGTGATCTTTAGCAAAGGAGGGTATGTCAGCATTCCTGTTTGCCTTGCGGCACGTCGCAGAGGGATTCCCATTGTCCTGCACGAATCTGATGCTGTGAGTGGGCGCGCGAATCGCATTGTTGCGCGGTGGGCGCATCATATCTGTCTGGGGTTTCCTCTGGAGACAGTTGGACGCTGTTCCGGGAATGTGACGTATACAGGGAACCCTATTCGTGAAGAGATGCGATCCGGGGGGGACCGCAAGGAGGGGTTGCGCTTGTGCGGGTTCAATGGCACTCGTCCTGTGTTGCTCGTCATGGGTGGCAGCCAAGGATCGCAGGTGCTCAATGAAGTGGTTATAGGATTACAGGCGGAACTGTTGCGACACTGCGATATCATCCACATTACAGGCAGAGGCAAAGCGTGTGCTTCTGCGAGACCGGGATATTGGAGTACGCCTTTTGCACAAGAGGTTCTTCCTCATTTGTATGCGGCAGCCGACATTGCATTGAGCCGCGCAGGCGCCAGTGTTCTTGGTGAGCTTGCTGCCAATGGCATTCCTGCCATTCTCGTGCCACTGCGCGGCGTCGGTCACGATCATCAGCAGAAGAATGCGCGTGCCGTGGAGGAGGCTGGTGGTTGTGTTCTCCTGCAGCAGTGTGATCTGGAAACTGCGCTGTTGCCTGCATTGCGCATGTTGGCGCACGATGCATCGGCGCGTTCCCGGTTTGCAGAAAGCATGAGTCGTTTCTATGTCCCCGATGCCGATGAGCGCATTGCTCATGTTGTACAGAAGTTTCTTGCATGATTATCCGGCTCTCTTTACCCTTATAACCATGCGTACTCTCCGAATCTTTCTCCCCCTTTTCCTTTTGGTTATTGCCGGTTGTCAGCCATCGACTCAGGAAGTGGTGCTGCATACATCTCAGGGTGACATTACGGTCGCTCTCTATCCTGCGAGTGCACCCAAGAACGTTGAAAACTTCGTTACGCATGCAGAGAACGGATATTATGATGGTCTCATATTCCACAGGGTGATACCCGATTTTATGATCCAGGGCGGCGATCCGACGGGTACGGGCGCCGGCGGGGAGAGTATTTGGGGAGAGCCGTTCGCGGATGAGATCAATGACGAGCCCATGGAACGCGGTGCTGTAGCAATGGCGAACCGCGGTCCGAATACCAATGGAAGCCAGTTTTTCATTGTGCAGCGCGAAGAAGGCGCTTCGTGGCTCGAGGGTATGCACACGGTTTTTGGTAAAGTCACCAGTGGTATGGAAGTCGTTGATGCCATCGCTAATGTGCCGCGTGACGCCAACGACAAACCACTGGACGATGTTACATTTACTGTAGAAGTGCGGTAGGCATGTGTCTGATGGCATGTAGAATGCACCTGTCATGCGTACTCGTTTCGCACCATCACCGACTGGGCTTCTGCATGTGGGTGGCTTACGCACTGCCTTGTATGCCTATTTGCTCGCCAAACAAACAGGAGGCGAATTTCTTCTGCGTATAGAAGATACAGATCGCGAGCGACATATAGATGGTGCCATTAC
>JAAYXY010000053.1 GCA_012515645.1 Candidatus Peribacteria bacterium
ACATGAAGTTGGAGCTCAGCAATGCGGCACAATTGCAATGCATTGTGTATGCAATGGACGATGTAGACATTTTTGGATTTGCAGGACCGCAATGCAATGAGTTCTATACATATCCCGAAGGTACATACTACGTATCGGTCGGTCGTGCGGCACCACGGTTGTTGCCGCTGACGTATACGATCATTCTGAGGGAGTAATATACGGCATTTCGTGCGTGCGAATGTGCGCAGAGTTGCGTATACTGCCGTTTCCATGTCGGTACTCCCTTCTGTCACCGCTGCAATCGATGCCCTGCGAGCAGGGCGCATGGTCATCGTTGTCGATGATGCGCATCGGGAGAATGAAGGTGACATTGTCATGGCGGCGGAATGTATGACGGAAGAAGCGATGGCATTCATCATCCGCCATACGGGCGGCGTCGTGTGCCTTGCACTTAGTGAGGATATAGCGGATCAACTGGAACTGCCGCTCATGGTGGAGGAAAACTCGTCGCGTTTCGGCACGCCGTTCACCGTGAGTATCGAGGCGGCAGACAGGGTGACGACGGGCATTTCCGCCGCGGATCGTGCAACGACTGTCCGTGCGGCGACCAGCCCCGTCGCCAAGCCTAGTGATTTGCGCAGGCCTGGCCATATTTTTCCTCTGCGCGCGCGCCGCGGGGGCGTGTTGCGTCGCGCTGGCCATACCGAGGCATCGGTGGATCTCTGCCGCTTGGCAGGCATGCGTGAAAGTGCGGTTATCAGCGAACTCATGCACGACGACGGCACCATGATGCGCATGCCGGATCTTCGGACGTTCGGGGAGAAAAACAATATACCTCTGGTGGCCATTGCTGACATCATTGCGTATCGGCAGCGTACGGAGACCTTCATTCGCAGGGAGGCAGAGACAACTCTGGAGACGGAAACCGGCGTATGGCGTTGTCTGGTGTATCGGGATACGCTCGATGGGTACGAGCATATGGCATTGGTTCAGGGCAGTGTCACGCCTACGGTCCCCGTGCTGACGCGTGTACACTCGGAGTGTCTTACAGGTGATGCGCTCGGATCACTGCACTGCGATTGTGGTTTACAATTGCGCGCGGCAATGCAGCGCATACAGAAGGAGGGCAGAGGGGTTTTGCTCTACATGCGACAGGAAGGTCGCGGCATTGGATTGGCGAACAAAATGAAAGCCTACGAGTTGCAAGACAGGGGACGAGATACCGTAGAGGCGAACACGGAACTCGGTTTTCCGGAAGATATGCGCGAATACGGTATCGGCGCACAAATTCTTAAAGACATCGGTGTCGGTGCGATCCGCCTTCTCACGAATAATCCACGTAAAGTGATTGGGCTGGAAGGATACGGTTTGCACATTATAGAACGCGTACCGCTCTTCTGCACTCCGGTCTCACAGAAGCAGAAGACATACTTACGCACCAAACGCACAAAACTGGGACATTTATTGCCAGAAATACCGGGAGAAGGATTTCAAGCACAGGAGGTACGTTTTGCAAAGTGCAACGAGAATTGAGAATAAACTTTTTGTACAACATACATGAGAACACAAAGCGTGCATCTGCGCTGCACGATGTGCTTCCGTGTCTGTACTGTAAACGTACAATGCGGAACAAGTTCTTATTCCTTCCCTTTTTTCCATGCCAGTCAAGAAGAAGGCAACTGCCAAGCGCAAGCCGGCTGCCAAGCGCAAGCCAGCCAAGCGCAAGACGACCAAGCGCGCGACAGTAACTCGCCGCACGGCTGCCAAGCGCAAGCCGGCTGCCAAGCGCAAGACGACCAAGCGCGCAACGGCGACCCGTCGCACGGCGACGAAGCGCCGCACGGCTGCCAAGCGCAAGCCGGCAAGGCGTAAATAAGTTCTCGGATGTATTGCTAAAGAACGGGTGCGCTCGCGCAACCCTTCTTTGGCTTAATTGAAAACACATGTACGGAGTACAAGACCAAAATAATTCGGTCGTACTAGTGGGTTTGAACGAGTCTAAGAAGGGGAACTTCTGCCCCCGCTTGATGAGTGGTGCGATGGCCCTTTGTATGGGCGAATTGAAACTGTCCGTTTTCCTCTTTGAGCGTCCGTGATGCACGGATTCTCGCTCCTCGTCCGCACCGTGGGCATTCAAATAGCCGGTCAATTCGTTCTGCTATACACATCATGAATGCACAGAAGCGCTGTTTCGTTTCTAGGTCATGGAGCTTCATACCCTCCCACTGCGCAATAATCTCATTGATGTCTTGTGCAGCATCTGCTTTCACAGCTTCAATATCCGCACTGATCATTGCTATTGTTTGAAGCCCAGATTCCTCTTGCACATCACAAAAACCTTGTGTAGAAATTTTGGATGAAAAATATAAATAATCAGGTGTTGGATTCATATGATAGAAATAGAAAATTTATTGTAAAATTACATAATAAATATATTATGTCAAGAACAGCGTGTAGAATCATGAATGATATTCGGGATATGTATCACGGATTCTGTGTTATCAAAATTACACACATTAAATAGATGGCGGCGCCACGTGATTGCGAGCAACTGGGAGGAATTTTACGTGGTGCCCCCGACAGGGTTCGAACCTGTAACCTTCGGTTCCGAAGACCGACACTCTATCCAGTTGAGCTACGGGGGCGGCAGGTACCGTTGTAGCACGGAATGTCGCCCACGACGAGTGATTTCTATGCTGTGCGTGCATGCCGATCGCGGATCACGTATGATGGAGACCATGCGCATGAAAGCATGGATAGCTGCTGGTGTTCTGCTTCTCCTTTCTGGAACAGTATCCGCATCATCAGAGCCTTTCCTTGATACGGCAGGTCATCCTCATGAGGCGTACATCGAAGTACTGCGTCAACGGGGCATTGTTGAAGGATACGGTCACGGCCTCTTCCGTCCGGATCTTTCCATCAACCGCGCGGAGTTCCTCAAAATTCTCATGCTTTCTGTGTATGGCGAGGAATCTCTCGTCGTGTACAACGAGC
>JAAYXY010000054.1 GCA_012515645.1 Candidatus Peribacteria bacterium
CGCGGGGCGCTGCTCGATCCGGATCTTCAGGCAGTTATTATCACGAGCATGGCCTCATCTCCTGAGGGCAGGAGCGACCTGGAGCAGATCATCCGAATGCAGCGAACAATTCTTGATCTCGCATTGCACGATGCCGCACTGCAGGGCACCGACCGGTTCCAACGTGAACGGCAATTGCCTGCGTTTATAAAACATATGCGTGAAACGCTTGATCCCACTGGCACGTGGCGAGAGCATATGAGGAAGCAAACCGACACAATCATCGTGCGATTGGCAAACATTAAGAAGAGATGCATGCGTCTCACGGCAAAAAAGGATACGCCCGGGATGCTGAAGCTCGTCTGCGAAATCCTTGAGCGCCACGGGATTGATCTCAATGCCATTGATTCAATGCCCACCAAAGATTCTCCCAAAGGGATAGCATTTGAACTTGGGCACAAGGATGGGGCGTCGATCGATATACATCAATTAGAACAAGATCTTGATGCCATCGATGTCATCCTTCAAAAAGAAGAACCCAATCAGTAAAAACATGCTACGGCAATCGCCGACACCCGGGTGTCGGCGATTGTTTGTAGAGACATGGAACTCAATTCGGAGCATCCCTGCCTACCGGCAGGCAGTCTGCGGAGCCAACTCTTGACGTTTGATCTATGAAAAACCACCCCATTCCCTGCTCATGCATAATGAATAAAGCTCGTTTTACGATGATACCTCTTCTGCATAGACATCGAGCAATGCAAAAAAGAAACCTACGACCAGAGGTCCCAGAATGAATCCTGATATACCAAAGATTGCGATACCACCAAGCACCGCAAAGAAAATGAAAAGAGGATGTATGCTCATTCCCTTTCCTACAAGGATTGGATGTAGCAGATTATCAATCAATCCTACCGCGGTGCTTCCCCAAATAAGCATGCCAACTGCGGCTGTGTAATCTTGGATTACAAAGAGATACACTATCACCGGCGCAATCACAATCGCTGTGCCCACTGTAGGAATCAGTGCTCCAATTCCTGCAATACTTCCTAGTAAAATAGCATTTGGTACGCCAAAAATTGCCAAACCAATCCCTGCAACAATCCCCTGCAGCAGTGCGATGATTATTGACCCTCGTACGACTGAATTGATTGTGCGCTGCAATCTCTCGATGATTTGCTTTTCTTCCGCCTGAGTCAATGGACTGAGAGTGGTCAGTTTTTGTATGAATTTTTTACCGTCTTTTAGGAGATAGTAGTACGTAATAACACCAAGAAATAGTGCGAGTATTGTGGATGCGGTTCCTGCAAAAACAGTTTGGATGTTGCCGACGATCCATTGCAGTGACTGTCCAGCATACGAGGTGAGATTTATTTGCATTGTTGGTGCATATCTTTGAATCATGTCTTCTATAGTACGGAATACTATACTGGTAAATTGCGGTTGGCCGGATGTAATTTGTGTATAGAGATCAGCAGTCTCTCTTGCAATCAGTAGACCGATAATTCCCAGTGGGATCAGGAGTACAATTATTGTGAGTACTACCGTAAAGAGCGCTGCTATATTTTTATTTTTCACTGTAGCCTCCATCCAGTGATAGACCGGATACACCATCACAGCAACAGTGGCTGCAATTGCGATTGGAACAAAGAAAGGTAAGAAAATAATAATCACGAGAGTGAGTGATGCCAGGAGGAGGATTGTGAAAAATAATTTTCGTAGAAGTGCTTGTTGCATGCATGCATGATAGCAGGATATTCAAACGACTGTTGAATCTAACCTCGCATCATCGTTTGCAAACACGCAACCTTCAATGTTTACCGGCAGGCAGGCAGTTTGCGGAGCCAATTATTGACATATAAAACTTTTTATTGAAATATACATTTATCTACTTTCCGTTCTTGACCTATGTCTTCCCAATCTCTTCTTACTGGCAACTTCCACGGCGGTTTAGGCATTCCCGAGCATTTGCTCACGGGGGAAGAGCCCGACAGAACGCTTTCCAAGAATCGAGATGAACGCCAGATGCAAATTCTGATGGATTCCAGCCGTAGGCGTGCACAGCAGGTGCTGAAGCCCGCGGAGGGAGAAGGGGAGGGGTGATGTTGGATCACTGATGGCGATCATCTACTCCAGATGTACCAGCGAGAGGATGTGCTGTACGACCGGATCGGTTTCCGCCTTTATTCTCCGCCTGCGCATACGGCTCTGCACCAGTGCAGGCGTCATGGCGGGATTCGTATAAAATTCCTGCATTAACTGGGTTCCGGCTTCCGCAAGCACCTGTAATCCTCTGGCTGCATCCTGGATGACAAGCCGATCTCCTTCTATCTGCACAATCCCGGCCATGGAAAGCGCATGTAGTCCCAGTAAACCGCTGGTGTAGTATGCGACACCGACACCATCTGTCGGAGAATTGTCGCGCAGGAGCACGAGGTATGCAGCAAGCTTCGATGCGAAGATCGCGCGATGCTGATCTTCCGGCATGCGCCGGAGCAGCTCAGCGGAAAATATTTCCGCTTTCGTTTCTTCCAGTGCTGTTTCTGCAGTACCCGAACCGATGCGGTTCGTGGCTTGCGGATCATTCGACGAAAAAATCGTGTGTGTGGCTTCGTGGGCGTAATAGTTTTTTGCAGAAGCCCGAATGTATTCTTCCTGCGGAATCGACTGCAGAAGATCCGGAAATATTGCATTGGCGATCTCTTCTTCATCGAGCGCGTCATCAAGCATGCAGTCCGGATGCATGACGATACGTTTTTCCAACGCTTCGGCACCTGTGCGGAAATGCAGATTAGGACCGAATCCAAATGCATGTATTGCGACAACAGAGGGGGGAACCGAATGCAGTGTCGGTTGTACAGGCGCTTCACGAACGATTTCATCGCAAAGATGCTGCGCATTTGCCTGCAGTGTTTCCATATCAGCCAACATACGTGTGCACTGTGGCGTAACCAAGCCCAGGCGTAGTTCCATATCCATTTTGTTGGCATTGCCTGCGACAGACCTTCCTCCAGCGGCAAACAGAGCGATAGGGCATCCCTGTGCGGTGCACTGGGCAAGTTCGTCTTGCAGACGTTCCCAAATTCCCAAAAGTATGGAACCATCAGTTTTGCTGCTGGCATGTATGAGTTGCGCGAACGAACGGAGAGCTTCTGGCAAATGATGATAGGATTGATTCAGTGATCCGCTGGTGACCCTTTCTGCGACATCGTCGGCAATACGGTGAAAATGTTTGGTCATTCGTTTGGATTCGAATGGAAACACTTCACCGAAGGATTTCACATCGGCACCGCCGGTGTTGTCTTCATTGACGAAATCATAGAAGAGCCACGAGCCGCTCGCTTTTGTGAGAGGCGTTTTGTACTGCCCTCCCTTTTGATCGGCAAGTTCCATTTGTTTGATGTAGATTTGGTCGACATACTTGCCGCACAACCCTGCGATTTGTAGCAATAGAGCCATCTCCGTGCGCGAAATACCCATGCGACTGAATGTAGCATCCGGCAATTGTGTCTTCTGCATCCAATGGCGAAGCAGTATCACCGCATGCATTTGTCGCTCGGCGGAAAGATGCATGAGCGTCATCCAGGATGCAGGTTGTAGCGAGCGGAGCGATTCTAGCGGTCCCATAAATCGATCACGGATTTTTTGGAGTGCACCACCATGCCTCAGTGCCGCTTGCAAACCCTCTTCATCATCTGCAGGTACTGCTGTTGCCCATTCCTCAGCAAGTTCTGCGATGCGCTGATTCACTCCGCTGCGCTCCCATACACCGTCCACCTCGGCAAAGGCACATTCAATCAATGCTTCGGGTGAGGTGATACTTTCGGGAGCCGCGGGATACGATGTGTCTTGTTCGAGAATCGCGTGTACTCGGCACCGTACTTCTTGAATCATATGCATTGCTGTCGATGATGCCATTGGCTCCACTCCCTCTGTATCTTCGGTATGCATTGCAAACGGAGTCAGACGATTGCGGTCATCGGGGGTAAACTCTTCGGATCGTATAAATGTTTTTTTGACCATTGAGTACTCATTATACCAAAAAACAGCCTATATGACGATGGGCTAAGTCCTTGTACCCACAGGCATGTATTCCTATAATGAGAGACTATGCGAACTCTCCTTTTGATGCTTATTGTCGCGGCTTGCGCCGGGGTGATCCTCCCGGAGAGAAGTGCTGCGGCTCCCGTGCGATCTGAGGCTACGCGAATTATTGTCGCATCGCGTTCCGTTCGCATGTACTATCCTCGCTACAAGCGACCGAAACGATCGCCGAAACGATGCTACGATTACTGCCTGCTCACCTATCCTCCGCGCTGCAGCAGGATCTGTCGATAAGCGCAGTGTCTACCCCTTCTGTGGGTTCTGCTCGACCGTGAGTGCGAGTTTGACCATGAAGATCAGGAGGAACGCTGATGCGAGCATTTGCACGACGGGCAGAAGGATCCCAGCCAGGCGCATGCCCAGCAATCCCAGGATGAATCCTGCGACCATCTGGGCTACCAGTGCCAGTATGGCTGCTACGATCACATTCCCAAGGATCTTGCCCCAGAATCCGCTCGTTTTGGCATAACTCAGTTTCGCACTCTCGATCACGCCCTTGCGGTCGCGCACGAGCAGTACGGGGCTCAGGATGAAGCGCGGCCCCAGGATGATGCCTGTGATAATGCCGATGAAGGGAATCCACATGAACGTCCGCACAAAAATCCACAGCGAGAGGAGGAAGAGCGGAATGATGAGACCGGGTACGCGGACCAGTGCATCCTGAGGCGTCACATTTTCATTGAGGGCAATGAGCAGGAAGTACGCGGATGCAATGAGTGATATCAACCATATGATGAGCATAGACACACCAATGGCGGGCAGGAGATTGCGGTACGCGGAAGCCATGGAATTGGCCATACTTTCCGCCTCTTCCGCCGTATCGAACTCTGGCATTGCTCCAAAAAACTCTTCTATCGCCGCCTGGTCACCCGCCTGAATGCGCTGCTGGATGTCCTGCATTTGCTGCATGTTGATACCGATATCTTCCAGTGCAGATTCCGTTTGCCGCACGGCACGTTGACCAATGAGTGATTGGGTCACACCTAGGATGAGACCGAAGAGAACAGCGCCGACAAGGATTGCCATAAATGCACGGCGGAAAAAGCTCCAGGAATTGCCAAGAAGGACACCAAGAGGGGAAACCATGAGTAGGAGGGGAAAGTTGAAGCGAAGTGTACACTATGATGCAGCCATACTGTGTGGGAGATATGTACATAAACTTTATTATTATGTATAATATATATTCCTCCTACGACGAATATGGCAAATACCATCAGCAACCCAAACCCCGAGCGCAATGCAGAACGATCGAATGTGCTGCCCGAAGGGCTGAATCCGGAGGAGTGGATCCTCGCCGATGGCATAGAGTACAACCACGGCGGCACGGTACCAAGTTTGGAAGAGCGCATTGCAAAAGGAGAGCTCGGACCGGAGGAGGCAGCGGCATGGAGCGGCCTCTATGACCAGAACGGCGGGCTGATCTGTTTTTGTTCCAAAGAGCCCGGAAGTCCCGGTCGTATGTACGTTGGTCCCGCGACATCCGAAGTCAAACAAGTATTGCAGAAGGCCGGATACCGGCCTGCGTCCAGCAAGCAAACAGCGCTCTACGTGCCGTTCAGCATCAACAACACGCGCAATCAGCCCAAGGATGAAGCCGTTGCGGCACAACTGGCGCACATACGCGAAATAGAGCAGGACGCATGGCTAAATGAGCAACAGGAAGCACTGAGGCAGTGCATGATGAGGAACGTCACAAAAGAAGAGGAGCAGTAATCGCGATGCGTGGTAAAGAAGACTTGCCTCATCTATATAAGAGTGCAGCGGTGGCAAAGGTTTTCTCAATCGTGTTTCCAATACAGTGGAGGGAGGGTAATATGCACAATTGCCTTTATTACACCATTCCCATTTCTTCTATGTCTCCCGCAGCAGTAGCCAAGAAGGAAAAAATCATCGGGAAAGTCACGCATTACTACGACCGCATTGGCGTTGCGGTCGTGGAGCTGGCGGCGCCGCTCAAAGTAGGGGATACCGTGTGCTTTAGGCGCGATGGTCAGGAGGTACTCCAGGAAATCCGGTCGATCCAGCTGGAACATGAACCGGTTGCCGCTGCCAAAAAGGGGCAGGCAATCGGTGTGCAGGTGAGCGTGCCTGTCCACGAAGGCGCACTGGTGGTCAAAGCGTAAGACGTCAAATGTGACCGCACGCCGGGCATCGTGGAAGATTGAGGATCTTCTCCTCGCCAATACGGGCGTGTATCCGTATCCTCTGGCAGATTTTTATGAGTATCCGGAATATCGCCATTATCGCGCACGTTGACCACGGCAAAACTACGCTTGTGGATGCGCTCCTGAAACAGGGCGGTGCGTTCGCCGCGCACGAAACGGTGGGTGAGTTGATGATGGATAGTAACGACCAGGAACGGGAACGTGGTATTACCATCTATTCCAAGCAGACCTCCATTCAGTACGGAGACTGCAAGATCAACATCGTCGACACGCCGGGGCACGCAGATTTCGGTTCGGAGGTGGAACGCATTCTGCGTCAGGTAGACAGCGTGTTGCTGCTGGTGGATGCCCAGGAAGGACCCATGCCCCAGACGAAGTTCGTTTTAAAAAAATCCCTGGAGTTAGGGCTGAGGCCCATTGTGATTATCAATAAGATCGACAAACCGGCGGCGCAGCCCATGCATGTGGTGGACCAGGTATTCGATCTCTTCGCCAAACTGGGGGCCAGCAATGAACAGCTGGATTTTCCGTACCTATTCGCCGTCGCGCGCCAGGGTATTGCCAAACGGACACTGGAAGACGAGTCACAGGATTTAACGCCTCTATTTGAGATGATTATGGAAAAAGTGCCTGCAGCGGAACAGAACATGCAGGCGCCTTTCCGCATGCAGCCGAGCAGTCTGGGTTACGACAATTTCCTCGGCCGCCTTGCCATAGGCCGCGTGTACGAAGGCAGAGCCGCCGTGGGGCAAACGGTGTACGTCAAAAAACCCGACGGTTCCGTTCGGCAGGCGAAGATTTCCAAAATTATGACTGCGAAGGGTCTGGCGCGGGTTGAAATAGAAGAAGCGGTTGCGGGCGATATTGTCATTGTGGCCGGAGTGAGCGACATCTACGTCGGCGAAACCATCATGGCGGAACAGGAGAGCAACCCACTGCCCGCCATTACGATTGATCCGCCCACGATTTGCATGCATTTCCTGGTGAACAATTCTCCCTTTGCCGGTCGGGAAGGCAAGCTGGTCACCACGCGCCACATCAAGGATCGTCTGGAGAAAGAGATGGAAGTGAATGTGGGTCTCCATGTGGAAAACATCGCCGGTACGGAGAACTACAAAGTTTCCGGTCGCGGTGAACTGCACTTATCGGTGCTCATTGAACAGATGCGACGGGAAGGTTTTGAGTTGCAGGTTTCCAGACCGGAAGTGATTTTGCAGGAGCAGGATGGTGTGCAATTGGAGCCGATCGAGCACGTCATTGTCGACGTGCCGGAGGAGTACGCCGGCACCATTATCGACATGCTGGCGCGCCGTAAGGGTGAAATGGCAGACATGCACACGCATGAAAAACATTCCCGCATGGAATTTACGGTGCCCACCAGGGGCCTGCTGGGTATGCGGGGCGAATTCATCATTCAGACCAAAGGTGAAGGCATTCTCACACATTCCTTCCTGCGCTATGAACCGCACAAAGGCCGCATCCCGGGCAGGAGCCGCGGGTCGATCATTTCCGCTGTCGGTGGCGAAACCATGGCGTATTCGCTGTGGAATTTGCAGGAGCGCGGCAGTTTGTTCGTGAAGCCGCAGACGAAAGTGTATGAGGGAATGATTATCGGCGAGAACGCCAAGCCGGGAGATATGAACGTGAATCCTACGAAGAATAAAAAGCTGACCAATGTCCGTGCGTCCGGCACGGACGAGGCCATGCGCCTGGTTCCCGTGCAGCTCATGACACTGGAGCAGGCGCTGGAGTACATCAATGACGATGAATTGGTAGAAGTGACCCCCAAGAATATTCGCCTGCGCAAGAAGCTTTTAAAGGAGCTTGAACGCAAGCGTACGCGAGCGTAAGGTACGCCGCTCCCATGAAACCGCTCTATCAAGCATTCGCTGCCGGGGTGCTCATCGCATTGTGCTATGCGACAGTTCTTGTGTACGGTTGGACATTGTGGGATGTGAGCATTGTCGGTATCTCTGCCTTGAGTACCGGCGTCTTCTTCATCTTCGGCATGATTTTTCGCAGCACAGTGCAGGATTACAAACAGGCCGATATGACCATTGCGCAGATGCGCGGCAAGATACTCTCTATGCAGGATCTCAATGACATCGCGCTGCAGGAGTCGCCAGAGTACGACGCCGTACCATTCCGGCTCGCACTTGCGCGGGTAGCGGAACGTCTGCGCGGGTACATAGAGAACGAAGTATCCATGGATGAGGCGAATGCAGCAGTGTCTGCACTCATACCAGCATCGCGGCACCTGCGCAGCACTCTGCCCGGTGCACAGGCGAACCTCTTTCTGAAACAGCATGAAGACGTACGGAGCGCTCTTAGCTATCTGGCGTTCCTCAAGCACCACAACTTTCCGGCGGTCGGATACGTCTTCCTCTGGTTTTTCGTGGCGTTCATCATCGCGTTGCAGCTCTTTTCCGAGACGCAGAACAACGTACTGGGGACACTGTTTCTCTTCTCGCTTTCCGCCATTTTGATTTTCTTTATAGAATTTATCCGTGACCTGGATCATCCGTTCCGTTGTCATCTGGCGTGTTTTACACTAGATACCAGACCGCTGCGGTACGCGGCGGCGCTGCTCCGCGGGTCCAAGAGGGATCCAGAACCTCTGCCTGCTCCGAGCTGGAACAGAAGACGATTGCCGCTCCCGGCCATGCGGTAATTTCTTTGCATACTGGTAGCGAGGTATTCACTACTGCGCGGGCATCCACACGACGATTTCTCTGCCGACGAACTGTCCCGGGCGGCGGTACAGGAGCGATATGCGCTCGGTCGTTTCCGGCGGTTCAACGGGCAGGGCAGGGGAGTAGCCGATTTTGGCGGCTTCGTCCCACACTCTGCGCAGGAATTCCGGTTGTTTGGAGGAGTACCACACGGGGTAGGTACACACCAGCGGCACGCCGGGGAGCGTTGCCGCGGCATTCTGCAGGAAGGCAACCTGCAGGGCATCGTTCTCTGTGCGCAGCTTCTGTACATCCTTAAGCGTGGGACGTTTTTCGAGCGGCGGACCGAGCGTGGTTTCCGTCACGACGATATCCGGGAGTTTTTTGAGGGCAAAAGGCGTAAGAGCATCCTGTTTCCACACATCACTCGTTGCATCCTTCTTGGCGATCTTCCGTTCTTTGCGCAGCCAGTCCAGATTCTTTGTGCAGCCGTTCACCGCCTTTTGCGATGCGTCGGATGCCAGGACATCCCAGGAGCGCAGCAGGCATTCCATGGGAATCACGCCCGTGCCGCAGAACGGGTCGAGTACCGTGAGCACGGGAAGCGTGAATTTTGCCGTCTGCTTGGCCGCCTTCTGCTGGCGCGTGCGCACGGCGAACACGCCCAGGTTTAGCAGTGCCTGTGCGAGCTTTGGCGGCAGTAATCCAACGGTGGTGTCGCGGACAGGCTTTTCTATATCGCGCTTGCTGTAGGCATCCACGTCCTGCGCACCCACCGTCCTGCCTACCCAAATGTCTCCGGTTTCCGGGTCTGTAATGAGCGCAAGTTCGGCGTTGCGTTTTCCGTTGAGCATGTCGTGCTCGTGCAATAAAACAGCGGAGGCGGCTTTGCGCTCTGTTCCCACGTATCTGCTGGGTTGCCCCTGTCGCTTGAGGAACTGCTTACAGGCGCGGTACAAGCCATGGAGTTGGCGAGGACTCACGCCGCTGCTGCGCAGGCTGAACACCACTTTGCTGCGTTTGCCGCCTTTGAGTTCGTTGGCCAGCAACGCAGGGACATCCTGCAGTTCAATACTCTGCTCCGTCACGCTCCTGGCGAGGGCAATGGTGCCTCCCAGAAGATCTAGGAATTCCTGGTTTAAGGAGAGGGATGTGTCGAAGATGACGACATCCTTGTACTGCTTGCGCAGCGAGAAATCCGGGAGCAGCGCGGCGATTTCCGCGGTGCTGAGAGCGGGCTGGTGCCCGATGAAGGCGGCGTACGAAGTCATGGAACTAGGATAGCGGAGATTGTGCGCGGGCTCTAGCCTCTGTGTCGCAGCCACCAAGTGCGTGTGAGCAGGACTGCGAGCATGACCATAATAGGGAGTAGCTGGATGACCCCGCGCGCCACGCCGGTCTGGTTGAGCGCTTCCACCGAAACACTCGTGAAGAGGAAGACCCCCATTTGCGCCAGGAAGGCGAGCAGAATGAACCCCGTGGCAGGGAGCAATGGCCACGCGAATGCGCTGCGCCACTCGCGCAGAAGCAGCAGGACAAAGAGCGGCATAAAGAGCAGCCAGTTCCCTTCGAAGAAGAGGTTGATGAAGACTGCGCGCAGTACACCGGGTTGCCATGCGAATTGCAGACCGCTCACTGCTTTTGCGTTGCCAAAGGGCAGCCCGTATCGGAATTTGTAGAGCAGCCATGGACCTGCAATTATCAGGAGTACCGTGCCCGTCCAGAGTGCCGGGCGCGCGATTGCCGCACCTTTGCGGCGCATGTACAGGAAGACCGTTGCAGCAACGAGTGCGAGAATCGGTAGGTAGAGCGCGATACCTTCGTTCTTAGTGAAGGTGAGCAGTGCCAGCGCCAGTGCACCTAGGCGCAGGTGCGCGGAACGTTCCGCATCCCCCGTCGCGCGCAGCGCGAGCAGGAGTTGTGAGAGAGTGAAGAACAAGTGGATCGAAACGAACAAATCCGCGTACGCAACCGACCCGTGGATCAGATACAGCGGAATGCTGGAGAGCGCGTACGCGCCGATCAGTGCCCAGCCCGTTCCGACCATTCGGCACAGCGCTCCAAAGAGCAGGAGCAGTGCGCACAGGTACCAGAGGATGTGCATCGCATTCACCAAACCTTCGTGCCATGTTCCGTACAGGCTGGCGTACCATGTCTTCAGCAGCGGGACGCTCGGAGGGTACGAACTGACGCGGTCCGATTCCACCACGCCGTAACCGCGCTGCAGTTCCAGCGTGAATTCCTGCGCGTAATAAAACACCTTACCCCGGAAGTTCCAGTTATTGATGACGTCATCTTGGAACGGGGGTGTGGCTGTGAGAAGCACGGCTCCTGTGGCTACCTTGACGGCGGTCCACAGAGCCAGCAGCAATATGCCCCAGAACAGGAGGGAACCGGGGATAATAGAAAGGGAATGCGACGGGGCGGTAGGAAGAGTGGAGTGGGGCTGCATTCGGTGCTTCAAGAGGACTGGAATGGCTATACATGCCAGGGATCCCAGGAGAACCGCGCAGAATGTCCATCGGGTGAGCGGCATGCCGGCAATGGCCGCCAGGAAAACTGCGAACATACTCAGGGTGCTGCCGAGCACGAAACCGGCGGCCGCCCTTTCCCACCACCAGAGCACGTGCACGCTGCCCTCCGCCGCCCGTAGCGCGTACCAACCGACTGCAGTTATCAGTGCTGTGCCGATAAGGAAGGCGACAAAGATCACGGGAATGTTTGGAAGAGGAAACTCTCTGCAGTCCAGGTATCGATCACAGTTCCGGGAGGAGAAAGAGGCTGTCCATTCTGCATCAAACTGCCGCTTTGGTTCACTGCGACATCAGGTCGCAGGAAGACTGCCCACAGGTGGCCGCCGGTACCCGATGTCGGGCGGATGGGGAGCGAAGGATACGTGATGTAACGCAGGAAACCCGCGAACTCATCCACGACAGGGAGGAACACGTATTCCTCTTCTTCTCGCAGGCGCGGTGCCGCCCATTCGGCGAACGCGTGGAAACCGCCCCTGCCACGCAGTACGCGCTGCTGCAGTTCCTGGCTCCAGTACGTGCGCCAGTCGTGTACGGCGTAATAGAGGAATTCCGTTCCCATTCGTGCGTCATAAAGCAGCCACAGCGCAGCGATTGTCGCAGCTACTAGCGTCGCTCCCTTGCGCGTATCGATCCGACCCCGTAATCGCTGTAGTGCAATTGTTGCGACAGCCATGATGGCAAGCGTATAGAATACCCAATTACCCCAGCCGGCGCGCGGGGGTGTTCGTGCGAATATCTGCATACGCTGTGCCGGCGTAGTAGCGAGGCGTGGTCCCCACACGAAGTTCACGGTGTACGATTTAAACGTGTCGTACGTCCAAAAAGAGAGGAATCCCTGCCACAATTTCTCTGTGGCGTTGAAGTCGCTCAGCGTGACTTCCTGCAGCAGCATTTGCGTTCCTGCAGGGAAAAAGAAACCGATTTCAGTGGGGCGAGGATCCCAGTTGCCGTACACGCCGACATCCAGGTGCACCGTTGTAGGACCGCTGTGGGTCGCCTGTACGCTGAACGGAAGTTCCAGCATGGGGCCGCTCACACCGCCACTCCGTACGCGGAAGAGCATTTTTGCTTTCAGTGCCCGGGCGCTTTCGTACGTGAACGAAACGGATTCGATGTCGTGTTCCAGGTTGCTTATTTGCAGCATGTGCCCCGCTGATTCTGTGTGGATGAGCAGCCCTTCCGGCGAGGGGGTGGGCGGTGCCATCGTTCGTACTTCCCAGCGCCCAGGTACATTACCGTCGCGAAAATCCCACACGGTGTCCTGCCGCGCAAGTGCGGAGGAGGGGATTAGGAAAAGCACAATCAGTACGGTGGCTTGCCGCAGCACACGACCAGTGTAGCTGTTCTCCATTTTCTGCCCAATGTCTTATGCTGCCTGCGCCATGTCCACGGTGGGCGCACCACCCTCCAATACCGCTTTGATGCGCCGCACGCCTGCAGACGAACTCTCTTCCTTTATAATGCGGAACGTGCCGAGCATTCCTGTGCGGGCAACATGCGGACCTCCGCAGATTTCGCGGCTGAACACGGCACCTTCATCTCCGACGACGTAAACTTTCACTTCGCCGCCGTATCGGTCGTCAAACACGCCGATGGCACCTTCCTCTTTGGCATCCTGCACCGTGGTGACGTGGTAGCGGATGGGGAGGTCAGCCTGGATCGCTTCATTCACCAGCCGTTCCACTTCGGCTTTCTGTTCCTCCGTGAGTTTTTCGCTGTGGCTGAAATCGAACCGCAAACGGTCCGCCGTAATATTCGATCCCTTCTGGTACACATGATCGCCCAGCACCGTGCGCAACGCCGCATCGAGCAGGTGTGTGGCCGTGTGCAGTTTGGTCGTTGCCGCGCTCTGGTCGGCGAGGCCGCCGGAAAACTTCTTCTCGGCGCCTGCGCGGGATTTTGCCTGGTGTTCCTCAAACGCGCTCCGGAAGCCGGCGGAGTCTACGTCCAGGCCTCGTTCTGCAGCCATTTCCATCGTAAGCTCCAGCGGAAAACCGTATGTGTCGTACAGGTGGAATGCTGTGAGGCCGTCAATCGCAGCACCGGCGGAAGCGACTGCTTTCTCAAACTGCTTCATGCCTTCTTTGAGCGCGGCGACGAACTGTTCCTCTTCTTTCTGGAGGACAGAGAGAATGGTGTCGCGTTGCTTCGGCACGTGCGCGTACGCGCCGCCGTACTGCGCAATGACCGCATCTGCGACAGTGCTGGCAAAGGTGCCGTCGTGCTCTATGCGCAACTGGCGCCCGGAACGGATGGCACGCCGGATGAGGCGGCGCAGAACGTACCCCTGGTCCACGTTCGAGGGGGTAACGCCATCGGCGATGATGAACACGGCGGCTCTGAGGTGGTCGGCGATGATGCGCTTGTGCGCATCGCCCCCGGCATCGGCCAGCGATTCCACTGCATGAAGAATCGGTTGCATCCTGTCTGTTCCGTAGACGGTCATTGCACCCTGCATCACAGCTGCAATGCGTTCCAGACCCATGCCTGTATCAACATTCTTCTGCTGCAGCGGCGCGTACGTGCCATCCTCTTGCTTGGAATACTGCATGAAGACGTCATTCCAAACCTCCAGCCATCCCTGCGGGTGCGTCTCCGGATTGCCTTTTGGTGTGCCGCCGCCCATCCACACGAACATCTCTGTGTCGGGTCCGCAGGGGCCGGTCTGGCCGGCCGGGCCCCACCAGTTGTCTGCCTTGGGCAGGAAACCGATGCGCTCCGCCGGTATGCCCGCGCGCTGCCAGATGGCAGCGGCTTCCTCATCTTTGGGAGCGTCGCTGTCGCCGCGGAAGCACGTCACCGCCAGTCTGTCTGTAGGGATTTCCAGAACATCCGTAAGGAACTGATAACTCATGGTGATGGCGCCTTCTTTAAAGTAGTCGCCCAGGCTCCAGTTCCCCAGCATCTCGAACATCGTGAGGTGGGAATCATCACCCACTTCATCAATGTCCTGGGTACGTACGCAACGTTGCACGTTTGTCAGGCGCGTGCCGGATGGATGCGGTTCCCCCAGGAGGTAGGGGACCAGCGGATGCATACCCGCCGTCGTAAAGAGCACTGTTGGATCGTTTTCGGGAATCAGCGATGCGCCGGCGATGATGGCGTGACCGTGGCGCTCACGGAAAAAATCGAGGTACGCTTGCCGGAGATCATCTGTGGTGAGAGGTTGCATGGGGCGCCAGTGTAGCAAACCCCGAGCATTCCAACATGCGCGTCAGCGGTTTTTCTGTTTGAGTTTTTCGTACGTGCGGTAGTAGGTTTCGCCTATCTCACCCAAAAACCGCACCATGCCGCGACCGGCGCGCACGGCGGTGCGGGCGTAGGGGTTGGCAGGTTCTTTGTGTGCATCTTCTTTTTCGTCGCCAACTTTCTTGAGCGCTTTGCATCCCATGTCGCATGCCCAGTCGACGCCGTCCTGCACGTATGCGGCGGTTTCCCCGAGGAGCCGTGCCCATTTTGTCGATGTACGTTCTGGCATACGTGAGGATGATTATCATATCACGGCATTCAAGTACTATGTGTTTCATACGTAAAAAAGCGAATTTGGAGCCAAAAAAACTGCCTGTTCTTCTTTATGACAACACAGATACTGTTGTGTATGATCATAGATGCAAATGCCGTTTGTTCTCCCTGGTGTATGAAGCAGCAGCTCCAACATATTCTGGAAGCATCCGCGCTTTCCAAAAAGGAAGCGGCGCTCTACATGGCAGGGTTGGCACTGGGCGCTGCCCCGGCGTCCGCGTATGCCGCGAAAGCCAGAATGAACCGCGTCACCGCGTACACGACCCTGGAACACATGGTGCGTCGCGGTCTCTTTACGGCCGTTCGCCGCGACCGCGCCAAATGGTACGCGCCGGTGTCACCCGAAGCGCTGGCACTGGAGGCGCGTAAGAATGTTGATGCGCTGGAACGCGCATTGCCGGAGCTGCGTTCGCTGCGCGGTGCGGAGCACCGGGAACCGATGGTCAGTTTTTACGGGGGATGGGATGGTGTACGTCATGTCTACGAGCACACGCTGACTGCCAGTGGCGAAATACTCAATTTTGCCAATTCCGCCACGGTTCGTGCGCACTGGGAACGCTATGACGACGAGTACATCGCGGAGCGTGTCCGCAGGGGCATCCATCTGCGTGGCATCGCGCCGGATGACCGCGCGGGGCGCGGAGTGCAGGGGCGCGATAGCGAAAGTCTGCGCGAAATACGCCTGGTGCCGGCTACGGATTTTGATTTCGATAATGAAATCAATATCTACGACAACACTGTTGCCATTACATCGTTCGGCAGGGATCCGGCTGAGATGTTCGGCGTAGTGATAGAGAGCAGGGAAGTGGCAGAGACGCAGCGGCAAATTTTTGAGATGGCTTGGCGATACGCGGGCATGTTGCAGCGGTTGCCCGCGCAATGAATTCTACCGTTCGTCCATCTGTAAATATTTCGGACAACATATGTGCTGGTATGTGTAATGAATGTCTCCATTTCCGCCATGCATGTGTCATACGTTCATACAGTGTTGCGGAGGTGGCATGGCTGTGCTTGACCGCAACAAGAAGGGGACGGTACACCGTGCCAAAGCATTATTTCCCCCTCAAATTATGCCGTTACCAGAAATCCACATTGCAGAACAAGAAGCCGAACACGCCGGTCCCGACGTGCTCCCTATTGTGCCGGAGCCGGAGAACTACGCCGAAGTATTGCAGATGCTCACAGTGCTGTGCAACGGGGGTTTCGCAGAGAAGCGTTCTGCGCTTGCTACGCAAAATACATCCACATTCGCCGTAATTCGCGAGGCGGAAATGGCGCTCATGGCAGCGGTGGGTTCGCATGATCCCCGGCAGACACTGAATGCGGAAGACAGGACATATGTGCACACGTTGCTTCAGAACATGGGGTGTACTCCTCGGCGCAATTCTGTGCGGGAATACATGTTAGGCATGGGAAGCAAGCTGCGTGCCATTGCCAGTCTGTAGCGATGTGCCATCGTTGTCCTCTGGTGCGCACGCCAGAATCATACTGGCAATGAGTGGCATGCCTGTGACGATCAGGAAGGCGATGATGTGGAGGTATGTTTTAAAATAGAGCATGCCGATGATGGAGAGGAGAACGAGAATGATGCTCGCCGTGCGCGTGGTGCGCAGGCTGATGAAGAGTGTTCCCATGAGGAAGACTGCAGGGAGGATGTTGATGCAGTATTGCAGCAGTTGCCGCCACAACGGAGCCGGGACAAAAAAGGCATCCATTCCCAACAAAAGAAAGAAACTGGTGAGTAGCAGGATGAGCATGCGCGGAATCCAACAGAGGAGGAATGCCACGGTTGTGGAGTATAGCACAGAATATCCAGCGCAAAATGCGGATTCATTTCTTCGAACACATAGTGCATTGTCCCAAAGGAACTCTGTTCAGATGGTATAGGCACTCTGCTACAATTGCCTTATGTCTACATATGCATGGTATCAAACACTCATAAAGCCTTCATGGGCGCCGCCGTCCTGGATATTTGGACCGATGTGGACAGTTCTTTATATTGGCATATTCATTTCTTTTGGTGCAGTGTTCGTATTATTCATCAGGCGCAAAATTTCTTTTGGCATTCTTTTGCCATTCATTTTGAATCTCATCGGTAACTTCGCATTCTCTCCCATCCAGTTCACACTCCAAAACAACTTGCTCGCAAGCGCAGACATTCTATTGGTGTTCGTGACACTGATTTGGGCGATGGTTGTGATCTACCCGGTCAAACCATGGATA
>JAAYXY010000055.1 GCA_012515645.1 Candidatus Peribacteria bacterium
AGCGCGAGGATCATAAAGGCGTTGTAGGCGAGTTTACCTTGTTCGTCGATATTTATCGTGCAGCGGTCTGCATTGCACTCTATGAATCTTTGGTAGTACGTGAATGTGTTTGCGATCATCTCTTCCAGTTCCTGTGAACGTTCGGGGAGTTGTGTCATGCTCCACAGGGTTGCGATTTGCCGCACGTGGTTCATGCCGGAATCGTACGAGTTTTGGCTGGGATAATACACGTATTCCAGCATGCCGCCGCTTCCTGCGTTATGTGTGAACCACTGTTCTGCAAGCGCCAGTCTGCGTTGCAGTTCCGCCTGTGTAATGTCTTTTGGTTCCAGGGGTACGTTGTACCGGTATAATTCTGTAGTATTGCCTGTGCGATCTGTTTTAAATGTTTTGGTATCGTATGCGTACAGTTGCGCTCCGCTCATGGTGTAACAGGAAGTGGGCAGGTCGATTTTGCGGCAGAGCCTTTCGAGTGTTTTTTCCAGGTCGTAATTCTTGGTAATAGGCACAGATTCCTTAAAGTAAGCGCTCTTTTTGTCATATTTGAGTTCCAGTGCGTGCATGCCCAAGGACACTTCGTTTGCGAGCTGGCGTAGATTCGTGCTCACTGGGCGCCGGTTCCTGAAGAAATTAAAGACGATTTCCGCATTGCCGACTTCGTGTGCCAGGAGCGGCCCGCCAAAGCGTTTGTCTCCAATGCAGCGCTTTGTGGCGCTGTCGATGTCATTGCCGATACGATTTATGTCCGTTTTCTTCGCTGTCCCGCTTTTGCAGCAACGCAGTGTTCCATTATGCAGTATTGTCACGAAGAGTTTTTCGTACCCATGTGACAGAGGGAGGCGTATGGGTTCTGCATTTTTAGTGCTTGTTGCAAAGTACGTATCCAATGCAGCGTATGCACGTTGCGCGAATATCTGTTCATTTTGTGGACTCAGGTTTGCTATGTCCACAGTGCTTTTCTGTTCACTTTCTGCCTCTTTTTTTGTATCGGATAACAGTGCTTGGCTGCATCCCGTCAGCAGGATGATGGCAGGTATGTACGCCAGGTTTTTGCGGATATCTGCACCGGAAGCCAACATTGCTCTTAGGCTACTGAAGGATTCTTTCAGGATACAACAGGTGTCCTTGACACACCGGACACAATTACCCGCGCACGCAAATGTATCCGATGTATCCCAGATATGAACATAGCAGGGTAATACCTTCCCATCGTGCGATTGCATGTCCTTTCTGTTTTTTCCAAAACGGGAAACTTGGTGTCACTTTGCTTGTGTTCATGAAGATGAACAGCGCGATAGTAGACGCGATGACGACTAGCAGATCCGTATTGATAGCGGGCTGAAAGGGGAGGGGTTTGATAATGGAGCTGAGCCCCAGAATCCAGAAGATGTTGAAGATGTTGCTTCCTACGATGTTCCCCACGGAGATGTCCGGCAGTTTTTTGAGAGCGGCGATGACCGACGTGGTGAGTTCCGGTAGCGATGTGCCGATGGCAACGATTGTCAGACCGATGAGTGATTCGCTGACGCCCAGTTGCCCGGCAATGTCTATAGCGCCGCGGACGGCGAATTCCCCGCCGACACTCAGCCCTATCAGGCCTCCCAGGATCTTAAGTCCAGCAACCGATGTTTTCTGTGTACTTTCCTGATTTTCTTCAGTGTCGTCATCATGGTCTCTGTGGCGGATGCCAAATGTGTAGTACAAGAAGATGATGAAGAATCCGATGAATGCGAATCCGTCGCCTCTGCCGAGTTCGGAGATGGCGTAGCCGTCCAGTATGGCATCGTTGGCCATGATGAAGAGCATGAGTGATGCGAGAATGCAGAACGGCACTTCCTTAAAGACCGTGCTCTGC
>JAAYXY010000056.1 GCA_012515645.1 Candidatus Peribacteria bacterium
ACCTTTTTTGCTTTCCTCTTTTTCTGCTTTTGCTTCGACTTCCGCTTTCTCCTCTACTGCTGCCACTTCGGTTTTCTTCTGCTCCTCCTGCTTCTCCGCTTTTTGCACTACAGCTTTTTCATTCAGGAACTGCGGCATGCTGAACCCCTCGGGTAACTGCTCCACCGTGATGAACACAATTGCTCCTGCGGGACCAGGGATAGGACCTTTGATGGCCAAAATGCCCTCCTCCGGGTCAGAAACCATAACGATGCACTTTCGTCTCGTCACGCAATCGTTCCCCATGCGGCCTGGCATCTTTTTACCTCTCATGATGCGTCCGGGCCATTCCTTCATGCCAACGGAACCCGGGCGCCGGTGGTGATGCGATCCATGCGATTCCGGTCCGCGGGAAAACCCGTGGCGCTTGATGACGCCCTGGAACCCACGACCTTTGGACGTACCCGTCACGGTAACAATGGCATCTTTCGGCACGAATTCTGCTGTTGCCTTTGCACCCGCCTGTACGCCTTCTATGGAATCGATGCGCCATTCTTTCTGCGTGCGATACCGCATGTGCGTCTTACCCTTGCGAGTCTGGACTTTTAGAGGCCGCACGCCAAGAACGACGGCATTGTATCCGTCTTTATCCGCATTCTTGGTGCGTACAACGGTATTGGGCTCCACTTTGACATACGTCACGGGAACCGCCTCCCCGCTTGCCAGGAACACGCGCGACATGCCGACTTTTTGGGCAATGAGACCCTGCATAATTCTTGGAGGTTCCGCTGATCCGCTTGTTCCCGTACTTTAGGAAGGCGAACTCGAACACAAGGAGCACATTCCGCATGGAAATGCGCAAGAATGGGTTCAATGTATGGAGATCGGCTGCGCGAGTCAAAAATTTACTGCGCAATTTTTCTATACCTGTCCCCGGATCTATGGAAAACATCCTGAGCCTATTTTAGAGATTTCCTCTGTTTCCAGTGCACGCATGTATTGACAATATATATACGATGTATATACAATGTATATATGCCTACGATCACATGCCGCACCGATGCCCGGGTAAAAAAGGATGCACAAAAAGTCCTGCAGACCCTTGGGCTGGATTTAAGTAGTGCCATTAACCTGTATCTGCGCCAAATTGTCATTACGAAAAGCATTCCTTTCCGTATTCGTACCGTAAATGGGTTCTTGCCGTCAGCAGAACGCCAGATGTTGCAGGAGGAAGCCGAAGCTCTGCGATCGGGGAAACGTTATACATCTGCACGTGAGCTCTTTCGCGATATTCTTGGGGAAAACTAGGATGCATAATGCCTGCATACACTCTTATTCTCACGAAACGATTCCGAAAAGACATCCGGAAACTGCAACGATCGCATTATTATGACCTCCGAACACTGCAGGAAGCCATAGACACACTCGCGCAAGGCAGGCAACTCTCTGTGCAATACCGCGATCATCCCCTCAGGGGTAATCTTGTAGGCAGACGCGAGTGCCATCTTGCGCCGGACTGGTTGCTTGTATACCGAAAATGCGAACGTACTCTGGTACTGATTTTGCTGCGCACAGGGTCACATGCAGATGTGTTTTCAGAGTAGCGAATGAGCATCTATGCATTTACTCTTGCACAGAGTGCCGCTGATGCGGATCACTCTATCGGCGCGGTCTATGCGCGGTCTGCACGGCGCGCGCCATCTGGCGTCGGCGTATGGAATGCAGGAGTACAGCGGAGCTAAAGGAAGCTGCGAAACCAATGAGGAGTGATATGCGGAACATATGGTCATACGGTAGAAAAAAGAAATAGGAACGTACATCTTCTTCTACGCAAAACCGTGAAGAACGTTACAGTCTGGACTCAATTCCTCGCTCTCTTATAAAGGTATCCGGCCCCTGCCGCCATGCATGCCGACATGAAGAGCAGTGCTGGAGGACCGGCATCCTGTAGAGGAGCATTGTGCTGCAGGCGTAGGAGGGGGGTGGGAGTAGGATTGGGATTGGGATTGGGATTGGGATTGGGATTGGGAGTTGGGAGTGGGAGTTGGGAGCTGGGAGTTGGGAGCTGGGAGTTGGGAGTGGGATTTGGGAGCTGGGCGACGTGGCGCACTTCGATACTTGGTTGCACCGGTTTATCTTCCGCCGCTGCATGCGGCGGCGGCACCGCATCCTCGGGGGGATCCTGCCGTTGTATGATCGGTCTGCGCACCGCCCGGCATTGGCTTGGCTCCCCTTCACATGTGTACCCCGACTCCACTGCACATGCGACACCGCAACCGTCTCCTGATTTTGTATTACCGTCGTCGCACTGTTCGCCGGGATCCAGGGTACCGTTGCCGCAGAGCAGGTACATGCCACAGAGCTCGCACGGAATCGGATCACCGCATATGGTGTCCCATCCGTATTTCTCGTGTATGGGACCTGTGTACTGCTGTGAGAAGAATTCACGCAATTCCGCCGGACTCAGGAATTCCGCACGCAGCATTGCCGCGTGGATTTTGCGGATTTCCTCATCGGCCCCCTCCTGCTGCATGATATAAATCTTATCCAGACAACAGTACATTAGGCGTTCGCCTGTTGCCGAATCCACAGGAATACCTTCGCATTGCGGATAATTCGGACGCACGATCGCAGCGTAAAACTGATCGCCCCGGAACCATCTGCCGGCACCCCACAATATAGCCGTAGCAACGAGCACACTTCCACCGATGGCGGGTAACCGTTTTACCATGCAATTATGATACCAAAATACCAAAGAAAACACCTACCGCCTGCGGCGGCGCATCCATGCAAACCCTGCCGCCGCACCCGCGGCCATGACGCCGATGGCAACCGGTCCCGTATCCCCGACCGGGGCATGGACGGGAATCCGGGCAATGCTTTCTGCCAATGGCACGCTGTACGGAAAACGGCTCGCGATGGGATACCAGGGCTGATCGGGATACTGTACCGGCCAATCGCCATCTTCAGGCGTGTAATGCACACCCTCTTCTACCATGCAGAATCGGCTGCAGCCGTCACCATCGCGCAGATTACCGTCATCGCACTGTTCGCCGGGATCCAGAATCCCGTCGCTGCAACGGCCACGGGAACAGTCCGTGCGGCAGAGCGCACTGGGTAAATCGGAGTTTTGTATGCCCTCATCACATTCTTCCCCGGGATCCAGACGTCCGTTGCCGCAATACTGCAGATAGTATCGGCAGGTATCACTGCAGCCGTAGGGCAGTTTGGGATCGTGAGTAGAGGATTCGCATTGCTCGCCCAGCGCACGCTGCACGATGCCGTCGCCGCAGTAACCGCGCTCTAAGAAACACGTCGATGAACAACCATCACCGCTGACAGTGTTGCCGTCGTCGCATTCCTCGCCAGGATCCACTATAGCGTCGCCGCACATCTCACTGCCTAAGACAATGCGCGATTCTATGCGGCAAACCGCGCTGCAACCATCACCGCTGACAGTGTTACCATCGTCGCACTGTTCGCCTGCATTGACGGTCCCATCACCACATACCCCTTCGTAGAGCAGCGGAGGAGGAGTGATGAGCGGGTCTTCTATGGTACAGACCGCGCTGCAGCCGTCGCCGCTGACCGTGTTGCCGTCATCGCATTCCTCAGGCGAATCCACGATACCGTCGCCGCACACCGGCGTGTAACCCAACGGTACACATGTGCCATGCCTGCATATCTCGTTTGCCTCACAACCATCCCTCTGCCACTCGCAATCGGAACAGGTGCAGTCTTCGTTGTAATCGCAAATGCCATCGTAATCACACTCCTCATCATCATCGTCGTCGTCATCATCGTCATCTGTATCGTCATCATCGTCATCGTCATCGTCATCTGAACCACAGAGACACTCGTACACCGGCACATCATCGGTATTCAATCCCTGATATACACAATTGCAGCTCTCGGCTGCCGCACAGCATACCGGTTCGCTTATCACAACACGATCGCCGCTGACCTGCGGTTCACACAGCCGTTCTTCGACTCCACATTCCATTTCTCCTCCGCAAACACACTCATATACAGGTACACCCTGCGTATTGGTACCAATATCTTCACAAATACAACTCTCACGCGGATCACAACACACCGGTTCACCTCGTACTACCCGCTCACCATTAAAACCCGGATCGCATAATTTTTCATCTTCGTCACAAGAATTATCATCGTCTGTATCGTCACCATCTGTATCGTCATCATCGTCGTC
>JAAYXY010000057.1 GCA_012515645.1 Candidatus Peribacteria bacterium
GCTTTTCGGACAAGAAGTGGATAGGGTATCCCCTGCACGCCGACACATTTACAGACTGGCTCATGCAGAGTGGCGGCCGCAGCGTAAACCTGTTCATGGACTACGAAACATTCGGCGAACACCAGTGGGCCGACACGGGAATATTCAACTTCCTGCGCGCCCTGCCGGAACTCTGGCAGGAACGCGGCATCCGTGCAGTGACCCCCTCGCATGCCATTCGCGAAGCACGCGGGTGGAAAAAGCAGACATACGATGCGCACGCACACGTATCATGGGCGGATACAGAACGCGACCTGTCGGCATGGCAGGAAAACCTGATCCAAAAATCTGCGCTCGACGAGCTCTTTAAGCTGGAAGGCGCCGTGCGCACGGCAAACGACCCAGAACTCATGCGCCGCTGGCGTATGTTGCAAACATCCGACCACTTCTACTACATGTGTACCAAGTACTGGAGTGACGGTGATGTACACAAATACTTCAGCCCCTACGATTCGCCCTACGAAGCGTTCCGCAGATTCAGCCACGCCCTGTGCGACCTGCGCCAACGCATTCCCCAATCCCAATCCCAATCCTAATCCTACTCCCTACTCCCTACTCCCAATCCATGCCCCGCCCTCTCGTCCTCAGTAACGGATCAATGTTCGCCACCTTCGATGGCAACTTGGAGATGCGAGATTTCTATTTTCCGTATGTGGGAATGGAAGACCATACCAAATACGGCGAGCGGCACAGGATCGGCGTTTGGGCAGAAGGAAAAGGATATAGTTGGCTCAGTGATCCGGAATGGGAAATCACCATACGCTACCAACCAGAAACACTGGTAGGCAGCACGCTCCTGCGCAACGACACACTCGGCATCAAAATGACGGTCGAAGACCAAATACACCCCGTGTACAACATCCTGCTTCGCCGATTTTTTATCAAAAACCTCTGGAACACAGAGAGAGAAATACGATTGTTCGTACACCACAACTTCAACATTTACGGAGACAAGCAGAAGGAAACGGCTTTCTACGAACCATACACGAACTCGGTCATTCACTACCGCCAGACACGCTACTTCCTCATCGGCGGCATGAGCTCGACCCCTGCACAATGCCTGGAAAAAATACAAAGCGGGCGTTATGCATCGACATTGCGTGAAATGGCGCAGCTCGACAGGTGCGGGGTTTCCTCGTTCACCGTGGGTAAGAACAATTACCAGGGCATGGAAGGCACCTGGAAGGACGCCGAGGACGGAGAACTTTCACGTAATACGATTGAACAGGGATCCGTGGACTCCACCATAGCCATACACAGCATCGTAAAACCAGATGAGGAAACCGAAGTTTCTATGTGGCTCTGTGCTGGCCGCACAATGGACGAAGTCTTTGCACTCCAGCAAATGGTTATGGAAGAATCACCTGGGCGCCTGCACAGTCACTGCACCAATTACTGGAAGAGCTGGGTGAACAAGGCAAACCGTGACTTCGGCAACCTGGATACAGAACTCATAAACCTCTACAAACGCAGTCTGCTTACAATCCGCGCCCATGCCGATAACACAGGCGGCATTGTGGCTGCAGCAGATAGCGACATCATGGCATTCAACCGCGACACGTACACATACGTGTGGCCGCGGGACGGCGCACTTGTGTGCATGGCACTGGATGAAGCAGGATACCTGGAAGTCACACGGCGCTTCTTTGAATTCTGCGCGGATGTGCAGTCGCCGGATGGCTATCTGTTGCACAAATACAACCCCGACAAATCACTGGGATCCTCCTGGCATCCATGGTACAGCGACGGAGAACCGCAGTTACCGATCCAGGAAGACGAAACGGCACTCGTGGTACATGCGCTCTGGCAGCACTTCCAGAAAATACAGGACTTCGAGTTTTTGCAACGTATGTACGAAAACTTCGTGCGGGGTGCGGCAACGTTCCTCGCAGAATTCCGGGAAGAAGCAACCGGTCTGCCTCTCGCAAGTTACGATCCGTGGGAAGAGCACCGCGGCGTGTTCACATATACAACCGCGTGCACCATCGCCGGCCTGCGGGCGGCGGCGCAGATCGCTAATATTCTGGGGCACCACAGGCATTCCGAACAATATCAAACAGCTGCCGACGAGATGCGGCAAGCTATGCTCTTTCACTTGTTCGATGAAGAAACAGGCCGCTTCGTAAAATTCATCAGGCGCAAGGACGGCAAGACCGTGCATAGGGATACCACGCCGGATGCCAGCCTGTGCATCATCTGGAAACTCGGCATCCTCACTCCCTACGACCTGCGCATTACCTCGACGATGGAACAATTGAACCAGCACCTCAAAGTACACACGAATATAGGCGGCTGGGCGCGATACACCAACGACTACTACCACGCCGTCGTGGCACCCACGCGGGAAATACCCGGAAACCCATGGATCATCACAACACTCTGGAACGCGCAGTGGCACATCGAACTCGCCAAGAATAAGGAAGATTTGCAAACAGCGTACGATGCACTCCTGTGGACACAAAAGTACGCAGGAACCACGGGTATTCTGGCAGAGCAACTAAATCCACTCACTGGTGCACCACTCTCTGTGGCGCCGCTGACCTGGAGCCACGCGACGTACGTGGAAACGGTGCTCATGCTGCTAAAGAAAGAAAAGGAGCTGGCGGAATAACGCGCTACAATACACCCTACTATTATGCCATCGGTATTGGGAATCGATCTCGGCGGCACCAAAGCGGCTCTTGCGCGCTATGACGCGCACACGTGGGAAGAGCAGGCGCGAACAACCATGCCAACCGAAGCGAAGGACGGTTTCGGGCAGGTATTCGATCGCATCATCGCGAAAGCCGAGGATCTTATAACGAGCGACACGGTGGCAGTCGGTATGGGAGTTCCTGGCCTGGTGCAGCAACCGGAAGGTACCATCCAGACGCTGCCCAATGTGCCGGATGCGGAAGGATTCGCACTCAAAAACACACTGGAAGCACAATTGCAAAAACCTGCGTTCGTGGAAAATGACGGCAACTGCTTCACGCTCGCAGAAGCACTGCAGGGTGCAGGAAAAGGGCAACGAATCGTCGCAGGCATCGCAATAGGCACCGGCGTGGGAGGAGGCATTGTTATGGACGAACACATTTTCCATGGCACCCACGGATACGCAGGCGAGATCGGACACATACTGCTGAAACCGGGAGAACCCCCTTTTATAGCAGCAGATACCCGAGGAGATGCCGAACAGTTCCTCTCCGGCCGCGCCATGGGTTATCGATGTAGCAAAGCACAGGACCCACGGGAATACTTAGAAGGCCGAACCTGCGCCTTTATGCATCGTGACCTCTGTCGTGAACTGGCGTGGCTCCTCACTGGCATCATCCACACCATTGATCCTTCCGTAATCGTCATAGGCGGCAGCGCGGGGCGCGCTTTCGCTCCGCACCTGCACGAAGTACGTGAGGAACTGAAACGATGGCTGCTCCCAAAAACACCGCAACCAGAAATTGCGATCGCAACAGTGAAGAATGCCGCACTCCGTGGAGCAGCGCTCCTCACCCTTGCGGAACATCAGCCCGCATGATGGTACCCGGTTCCCTTGTTGATCTGTAGACCCCTGTAAAGCTGTTCTAGAAAGAAAACCTGGCACAGCTCATGCGGCAATGTCATGGCACTGAGTGCCAGAATGCGGTCAGCGCGCTGGCGGACGCCATCGGCAAGCCCATGCGCGCCGCCGAGGACAAAGATCAACGGTTGCCCCTGATCACGCGCACCTGCAACAAGCGCCGCAAATGAGGCAGACGTATGCACCTCTCCACGCTCATCCAGCACAATAACCGTGCCTCTGCGACCGGAGAGCGCATCGAGAATGCGACCTGATTCCTCATCCCGCTGCGCAACAGGATCGCCATGCGTACTTGCTTTAAGAGAAACAATTTCCAACTGCGCTTCATGATCAATGCGTTCCTTATAACAGAGAGCCCCCTCCCGAATCCAGGGAAAACGCGGCACGCCAACAGCGAGAAGAGTGATGCGTTGCATACGCAGTGCCGTATGCTACCAGAAGGCTACCCTACCCCGAATTACGGGCGCGGTACTTTGCGCAATGTAATGTCTCCGGATGCCTGATTTTCCCCAATGCGCATACGCACCGTTTTGGATTCGTCTGGATTGCGCCTGCCGACGCGGCTTTCGATCAGCTCAATGAAACGCGAGACATCCTTCACATGTTCCGGAGGCTGCTGATCGGTCCGTGCCTGCGAATCGCGACGTGCCTCCAGCGCCATCGTGGCACCAATCAGGATTGCACGTATATCTTTGCGAGCTGATTCCGGCAACGGACCAGTGGAGTTACCAAGGGACGACATGCGGTTCAACTCGCGCAGAAAATCGTGTACCAGTGGAACCAATTCCGGATCGTTCCCGCGGTCACGCAAACTATTGATAACAGCATGCAGAGAGCGCTCGGTCATCCGACCCTCTTCGTCAGATAATGCGGCATTCCGCATTTGTGACGCATACGATCGCTGGAGCGCAAGAACAAGCTGCTCTTCCTCTTCGGAAAGACGTTCATCATCTGGAACACCAGGCTGGGGTAACGCATTAGGACTCATGGTGTGCTGTGGGGGAATAACTATTATACATTATAACATATTTATAATATATGTACATACTAGAACAATAACACCACATTACTTCTTCTGCAGAACACTCACAGTCTCGATGTGCGCAGTATGCGGGAACATGTCCACCGGCTGCACCGAGCGCAACTCGTACCCTTTGGTTAAAAAGTATCCGAGGTCACGGGCAAACGTGCTGGTATTGCAGGAAACGTAGACAATCTTCTCGGGAGCATGCGCAACCACGGCATCGCGCGCCCTGGGATGCAATCCCGGGCGCGGCGGATCCAGAACAATGGTAGAGAAGCGATACTTGCCACCCGGTTTCAGTTGTTGTTCCAAAATCTGCTCCGTGCGCCCTTTGTAGAAACTGATGTTGCCAATGCGATTTTTGCCGGCACTCTGCA
>JAAYXY010000058.1 GCA_012515645.1 Candidatus Peribacteria bacterium
CCCGAAACTGAAAAAACCCGCACTGGAAATTGTTCTAACCACGCTGCATGCAGGAGGGAAGTTTGGAGGCGATGATAGCGGGTACAAAGTTTCCGGTGGTCTGCATGGTGTGGGTTCTTCCGTTGTCAACGCCCTGAGCACGCACATGCGTGCAGAAGTGTATAGGGATGGTCAGTGTTACGTTCAGGAGTATGCGCGTGGAAAGCCGACGGGCAAACTCGTTGCTACAGGAAAAACGGAGAAGTGTGGAACGCTGATCCGTTTTACACCCGATTCCGCAATTTTCGATACCCTGACTTTTAGCATGGAAATGCTCATGAACCGGCTGCGTCAGCAGGCGTATCTCACACGCGGCGTAACGGTTGCCATTGTCGATGAGCGTGAAGAGCGTCCCGAGGAAGATCGCAGCATGCCGCGGTTGTACCGTTTCCATTTCGAAGGCGGTATTGCGGCATACGTGATGCATCTCAATCATGCGAAAGATCCTATTGGGACACCTATATGGTTCGAGAAAGACACGGAGGACGGCATGGTGGAAGTGGCGTTGCAGTACACGCAGTCGTTCCAGGAGAACGTCATCAGTTTTGCCAACAATATTCACACATCGGAGGGTGGACACCATCTTTCCGGTTTCAAAGCTGCACTGACGCGCAGTATCAACGCGTACGCCCGCAGCCAGAGTTTACTCAAAGAGAAAGACGAAAATCTTACGGCTGATGATGTGCGCGAGGGGTTGACGGCTGTGATTTCCGTGCGGCTCAAGGAGCCGCAATTCGAAGGCCAGACGAAGGCAAAACTGGGGAATGCGGAGATGAAATCTGCAGTGGAAACGGTCGTGAATGAAAAGCTGGCGGAATATATGGAAGAACATCCCGGAGAAGCCAAACAAATTGTTGGCAAATGCCTGCTCGCCTCTCGCGCGCGCCTGGCCGCGCGCGCTGCGCGCGATAGCGTCATCCGCAAGGGAGTGCTGGAAGGCATGACGCTGCCGGGCAAACTGGCGGATTGCAGTAGTAAAGATCCCAGTAAGTGTGAACTCTTCATTGTGGAGGGTGATAGTGCCGGCGGCAGCGCCAAGCAGGCGCGGATGAAGGAATTCCAAGCGATTCTTCCTTTGCGAGGCAAAATCCTGAATGTGGAACAGGCGCGCCTGGATCGCATGTTGGGCAACAACGAGATCAAGGCGCTCATCATTGCTTTGGGTATCGGTATTGGTGAAGTGAAAGACATGAGCAGATTGCGTTATGACCGCATCGTGATCATGACCGATGCAGATGTTGATGGTGCGCACATTCGCACGCTGCTGCTCACGCTCTTCTTCCGGTACTTCCCGGAGCTCATTGATCATGGTCACCTCTACATTGCACAGCCGCCGCTCTACAAGATGCAGAAAGGCAAAGAAATGCGCTACGCGTTCACTGACGAAGAAAAAATGGCCATACTTGCGGAATGGGGTATAGAACAGCAGGACGATACGGAGGTGCTTGCCGATACGGGTGAGGTGCTAGATGGGGAAGATACGGATGAAACAGAGGGAGAGAGCGAAGAAGAGCAGAGCAAGACTGCGCAGCCGAAGTCTGCACGGGTTTCCATGCAGCGGTACAAAGGTCTTGGAGAAATGAATGCCGAACAGCTATGGGAAACCACAATGGATCCGGAATCCCGCATCATGTTGCGAGTAACGATGGAAGATGCTGAGCGCGCGGATGCGATATTCACCACGCTGATGGGCAGTGAAGTGGCGCCGCGTCGCAAGTTCATCCAGGCTCACGCAAAGACCGTCAAGAATCTGGATATTTAAGTCTTGCGATGGTTCTACATCTACGTGTCGGCGTCTACATAACCCAGTGCGTCCTTGATCGAGTATGTATCGAGGTTTTTCTCGCCGAGGAGCTTGATGACTGTAGGAATAGCTTCATCGAACGAAACGTGCTGCTGTTTGCCCGCAGCCATATCACGCAGGATGATCGTGCCTTCTTTCACTTCCATCTGACCCATGAGCAGGGCGAATTTTGCGCCGAATTTGTCGGCGTGGCGCATTTGGCTCTTCAGACTCGCCTCACCGAGCGCGCCCAGCGTGTGCACGCCGCGATCGCGCAACTGTGAGATGAGCAGAAGACACTGTTTCTTCGCTTCTGGTCCAAGCTGCGCCACAAATACATCGACCTGATCTTTGTGGGGCGCGGGAATGTCCGCCTCCTTCATGTGCCAGATAATCCGTTCCATACCGCCCGCAAATCCAATTCCGGGAGTGGGCTTGCCACCGAGCAGCTCTATGAGACCGTCGTACCGACCACCACCACCTACGGCGTTCTGAGAACCCGTATGCTGATCCCAGAATTCAAATACGGTTTGCGTGTAGTAATCCAGGCCGCGCACGAGACCCGGATTCTGCTCATAAGGAATGCCGAGTGTGTCCAGGTATTCCAGGACGGTCTGGTGGTATTCCTTACTCTCATCACTCAGGAACTGGTCCAGCGTTGGGGCGGATTTCAGCAGGATCTGCGTGTCTTCTTCTTTGGAATCCAGAAGGCGCAGAGGATTGGTCTCCAGGCGCTGACGGTCACTGTCCGGCAGATTGCGTTCTTTGCCGATGAAGTACTCCCGCAGCGCCGCAATGTATGCCTGTCGATTTTCCGCCATACCGATGTTATTGATCTGCAGAGTGAGACGGTCGAGGATTTGCAGGTCACCGAAAATCTTACTGACGACTTGTATGAGCTGGGCATCAATGCTCGGATCTTTCAGGCCGATGACTTCCAGATTGCACTGGTGGAACTGGCGGTAACGCCCCTTCTGTGGGCGGTCGTGGCGAAAAAGAGGACCGATTGAATAGAACTCAACGGGCTGCGGAAGCTGGTCCATGGAGTGTTCGATGTAGGAACGACAGATACCGGCAGTGAATTCCGGACGCAGAGCAAATGCGTATTCTCCGTCTTCGGCATGGGGAGAAGAAACGAGGAAGAGCTCCTTTTCTACGATGTCCGTATGCTCCCCAATTCCGCGCTCAAAAATGTCTCTGCGCTCAAAGAGCGGCGTATCGATGCGCTGGTATCCTGCCTGACGCGCACGGTGACGTACGGCCTTCTTAATGTACGTCATGTAGCGGTTATCCTCGGGGAGGATATCGTGAGTGCCTTTGGGAGTGCGAAATTGTGCTTCGGTCATGGAAGCAAAGGGTAAATGCGTAACTGAGCGCTAAGGCTAGCATAAATGCGGGAACCTGCAAAGGTGCAGG
>JAAYXY010000059.1 GCA_012515645.1 Candidatus Peribacteria bacterium
TATGTATGCCATTGTACTGTTTTTTCGTACGTATGTTGTGCTTTTCCTATCCCACTTTTGCTTCAAATACTGTACATCCTTTCTGCGCTTTGGCGAATGATCGTACCTCTTGTACCGCTTCATCTGTGCAGATGAGGTGGACGGTCGGTCCCGCATCCATTGTGAAGAGGACAGGCAAGTGTTCCTTCTCTCTCAATGCTTTCACTTCTCCTACGATGCGGTGCGTTTCCTGCGAAAGGTACTTGAGCGGGGGGTTGCTCGTCTCCATTACATGGTGCATGTCGAGTGCGTCTTCCTCCGATACGCGCTGCAGTTTCTCAAAATCTTTCTCCAGAATCGCATCGACGCATTCTCGCTGCCTGCGTGTCCGAATTGCTTCGATGCGTGCCGCAAAGTGTGGACTGGTGTGTGCGAGTGCATGCCCTTCTGTGGAGCCCACACTTTTCTCTGTCTGGCTGGGGACGACGATGATGTCGTATAACTGCCAGTGGTTGGCGGGCGCGATTTGCCATGCGCGTGAGGCATTGATTGCATTGTCTTCGCCCGCTGCCAGGGCGACGTATCCGCCTATCACGCTGCGGGCGGCTGATCCCGATCCGAGCCGTGCAATGATGCTCGTTTGCGCATCATCCAGCTCCACTCGTTTATCGATCATTTGCCGTATCGTTTTCGCAATTCCGCTGAATACGGCTGCCGAGGATGCCAGGCCGATGCTGGGTGGAATGTTCGATGCAATGGTGATGTGCAGTCCCGATGGCAGCGCCTTCGGCGCGCCGATTCCCGCCAGGTACCGTCGTGTCAGTTCGATGTGCGTACGGAATCGTTCCAGGTGTTCTCCCTCTATTTTGCGTTCTTTGCCCATGGTGTACGAATGTATTTCGAGTGTATCTGCCTCCTGTATCGTTATTTCCGCATTCGGATGGTCCAGTGTCATGGAGAGCGAATCCGCCATTGGGAGGCGCAGTTCGTTGTTTCGGTTGCCCCAGTACTTGATAAAGGCGATGTTGGGGGAGGAGAGCATGGTAGGGAATAGGGAGTAGGGATTAGGATGGTATGGAGTATTCCATACTCGTGGCAATCGATATAAGCTCTTCCTTGTTGCCGAGTGCCAGTACGATTCCGCCTCCGCCAGTTCTGGCTCCGGCTCCCAGGACTTTCCCCGCGCCTCCGGCCCGTTCGATCTCTGCGATGAGTTCCTGCACTGCCTCGGGAACAACGCCCAGTGCGACTTGTGCGCGATGGTGTTTGTGCAGGACGTTTTGCAGATTCTCACCTGTTGCCAGGCGCTCCGTACATTCTCCGATTGTTTCCAGATGTGGCAGCAATTCCTGCTCCCGATCCCTCACCCAGGCGATGAGTTCCGGCGTGGCTTCGTTCGGCGTGCCAGTATCGATCAGCATGGCATTCTCCAGCAGGTTTGCAGGTAGATTCATTGGTTGTGGTTCTGTGTTTTTACGGAAGAGCACGGGTTTCCCTTCCCAAATTACGGCGAAATCCAGTCCGCTGTTGCCCGGGTTCACCGCGTCTTCCACTGCCAGCGCCTGTGCGCGGCAGTCCTGCCCCAGGAGCGCGCGCGTCACTGCGATGACGAGCGTGGTGGATGAGCCCATGCCTTTCCTCAGCGGGAGTTGGTTCACAACGGAGAGCTTCCCTTTCTGCGCACCCAATTCTCCGCAACGTTCGGCAATCGCGCCAA
>JAAYXY010000060.1 GCA_012515645.1 Candidatus Peribacteria bacterium
GCTGCACCTGCTTGGGCATGTGTACATCCAGGAGGCGGCAAGCATGCTGCCGGTCGCACTCTTGGATCCGCAGCCTGGAGAATGTGTGTTGGACATGGCTGCGGCTCCTGGAAGCAAAACCACACAGATAGCCGCGCGCATGTGCAACAGAGGAGCGATAGTCGCGAATGATGTGCAGCCTGCTCGTCTGGCGACGCTACGGGGCGCGCTGGAACGTAGCGGTGCGGTGAATACTGTCGTAATGCGCAAGGACGGCCAGTGGTACGGCGCGCGTATGTGCGGCCGGTTCCAGCGTGTGCTCTGCGATGTGCCGTGCACAGCGCAGGGGACCGCACGCAAAGATTCTTCTGCGCTGCAGTACAGTTCCCAGCATTCCATTGCCAAAATGGCAGCATTGCAGAAGCGGATACTCACGGCGGGCATCCATGCCGCCGCTGTAGGCGGGCGTATTGTGTATTCCACCTGCACGCTCACGCAGGAAGAGAACGAGGAGGTGATTGCTTGGATATTGAATAAATTTAGTGATCAGGTTTCAGCGCTGAATCCTGCGGAATGCATCCCCAAGGTATGGGATTCATCCGCTGCGGTGGACGCATCGGCGCGCGTACAGGAGGGCATCAGCATGCCGCAGGCGTTTCCGGCTGCGCGCCTGTGGCCGCACACCGAGGATACGGAAGGATTTTTCTGTGCTGTGTTACAGAAGCATACGCCGACGTGCGAACGGGAACCGCGCTTAGAACCGCGGATGCGTGCACGACCGATCAAACATTCCCAGCAGCAAGCAGTATCGCAGTATGTGCGCCAGCGGTACGGCACGGATTTTCTCTGTGAGGGCGAACAGTTGTACCAGGATGGCAGCCATATTCTGCTCGGGACGCGTGCTCTGGCGGAATGCGGTTTGCCCACAGGGGAATATGCTCTGGGGTTGCCGTATGCCAGAGGCACGGCAGACAAGCGCTATCGCCTGAGCAATGAACTGGCGACTGCAAGGGGGCACATGGCTTCCAAGAGTGTGTGCATTTTGAGAGATGCGCAGATGACGGATGTGTTGGGTGGCAACAATACTTCTTGCGATCCTGCATTGCAGGGCGATGTGATCCTGCAGTGGAACGGCGTGCCGATCGGTGTTGCGCTTGCGCAGGGAGGAAAACTGAAGAACAAGCTCTCGCGCTGGCTCGTGCAGCAGAGCGCGGAGGAAAGCATCAAGAAAGCGCGTGGCATAGAGGGCATACGTGCTACGATGGTGCACCCTGACCATGGATCCTGTTGAAGAGATCAAAGCGCGGCTCCCGATAGAAGAACTGGTAGGCCAGTACCGCCAGTTGACCAAAAAAGGGCGCAACTTCGTTTGTTTATGCCCGTTCCATAACGATACGCACCCCAGCATGGTGGTTTCCCCCGACAAGGGAATTGCCTATTGTTTTGCCTGCAATGCGGGTGGCGATATCTTCAGTTTCTACCAGTCGATTGAAGGCGTGGATTTTCGGCAGGCGCTCAAAGATCTGGCGGAACGCACGGGCGTGGCGTTGCCCGAAACGCCTGTAGCCACAGGAGCAAAAAAAGATGAGAAGGAACGTCTAAGGGACTGCCTGGAATCGGCGCAGAACATGTATAGGCAGAAGCTCAAGGAGCACTCGGTTGCATTGCAGTACCTGGGGGACAGGGGTGTTCCTGCACAGCAGATAGAAGAGTTTGGGCTGGGAGTAGCGCCGGATTCTTTTTCCGAGACATATGAGCATCTTCTGAAAGAGGGATTTTCGCGGAGCGAAATTCTCGGTGCCGGCTTGGCGGTGCAGAAAGATCTCAAAGAAGGAAGAATCTATGACCGCTTCCGTAATCGCCTCATGTTTCCCATCCACGATGCGCAGGGACGCATCGTCGGGTTTGGTGGGCGCACGCTCGGCGAGGGTGACGCGAAGTACATCAATTCATCCGAAGGACCGCTCTACAATAAATCCGCAATCCTCTACGGGTATCATGCTGCGAAAGAGGCCATGCGCTCAGCACAGCGTGCATACATGGTGGAAGGCTACTTCGATGTTCTGGCATGCCATCGTTCTGGCATACACAACGTGGTCGCCGTGAGCGGCACTGCACTCACCAGCCAGCACGCCAAACTGCTCAGGCGTTCCTGCGACACGGTCGTCCTGTGCCTGGATCAGGACCAGGCGGGTCGTGATGCAGCTGAACGCGCATTCCATATCCTGAGTGCGGAAGGGCTGCATGTTCGCAGTGTTGCGATAGTGCAGAAAGATCCTGCAGAAGCCGCGCAGCAGGATCCGCATGCATTGCAGGCTGCGCTGGAATCTGCAGGAAAGCCGTACATCGAATCGGTACTGGAAGCAGCAGACACCAGCGCAATACAGTCTACTGAAGGGAAGCGTATGCTTTTGCAACGCGTACTCCCGCTGCTCGCATCGGTGCCTTCTGCCGTGGAGCAGGAGCACTACCTTGGTATGGTGGCTGCAGCATTGCATACCTCCAAGACAGCGCTCTACGAAGATTTGGCGCGATTGCCGGGGCGCGTGCAGGACAGCAGTGAATCAATAGTCGCGCAGGTGCCTGTAGAGAAGGGTGCGCATACGCAACCGTTCAGCAAAGTGGAAATCGCACTGGGGTTGTTGTTGTTATATCCGTCATGCAGACCCCTCATTCGCGAACTCATTGAGCCGGCTGAAGGCTTTGCTGCGTCGTTCTATGCGGCGATTGCCGCGTTACCCGCAGGAGCAGAGATGCAGCCGGATGCGTTGGACATCGCACCGGAGTACCAGGAACGTTTGAATGTCCTCCTGCTCTTCTGCGAAGAACACAACATGCATAATTGGTCAGAAGTACTTGCGTACACGAAAGTGCGTAAGCAGTGTGCGTGTGCGAATCATGAGAACCTTCAGCACACACTGCGCGCACTGCACGACAAATTACTGGAAGCGCAGCAACAGGGGCGGGGAACAGACGAAACGCAGATAAAGAACCAGTATCAGCAGGTGCTCAAACTCGCGAGACTTGCAGCATCGGGGTAGTTCCCGATGAAATAGCTTGGTTCTGCAAAAATTTCTCCTATACTGCACCGGAGTCGTATGGCATCCCACCCGCGGAAGTTCATCGCACAACCCTCTGAGGAAGACCTTAAGAGGTTTCCTGATGCCGTCAGGCATCTCATTAAAAAAGGGCGTGAACAGCGCTACGTCACGCATCAGGAGATTATGGCTGCCGTGCCGAATGCAGAGAAAGACGTGGAACTTTTGGATGAAGTGTACACGCTCCTCGTGGAGCTCGGCATCAAGGTGATCGATGTTCGGGATACGCTCATTTGGGAAAAGAAAGGAAAAGTAGGTATCGAAGAGGAAGAACCATCCGAGGATCTGACGGATATTGTCTCTGCGGAAGAAGATGAGACGGATATCGAAACAGAGGAGGAGGCAGCTGAAAAAGAGGTGAAGAGTGGTGAAGATGAAGAGGACGCGCACCTCGAGATGATTGCGACAGCGGGGATTGCTACGGATGATCGGGAACTTTCGGATGAGGAGAAGAACAAGCGCCGGCGCGAACGGGAAGTGGACCTGTTGGAAATCAGCAACGACTCGGTGCGTATGTACCTTTCGGAAATCGGGCGCGTGCCGCTCATTGATGCGCGCAAGGAAGTGGAACTCGCAAGGCGCATCCGCAAGGGGGACGCATCCGCTAAGCAGCAGTTGGCCGAAGCGAACCTGCGTTTGGTCGTCAGCATTGCCAAAAAGTACATCGGCAGAGGTCTTTCCTTCTTAGATCTCATTCAGGAAGGAAATATCGGTCTCTTTCGTGCTGTGGAAAAGTTTGATCCGGAGCGCGGTTTTAAGTTCTCGACGTATGCCACATGGTGGATCCGTCAAGCGATCACACGCGCAATCGCGGACCAGGCGCGCACCATTCGCATCCCCGTGCATATGGTA
>JAAYXY010000061.1 GCA_012515645.1 Candidatus Peribacteria bacterium
ATATGGGGAAGAACTTCTTTCTGTCAGTGCCGAGATGCAGCGCATTCTGCATGATCAGGGTGTGCATGCCGATATCATCGCTCGCAAGAAATTGCCCTATAGCATCTTTATGAAGATGCGTGAGAAAGGCATCACTTCTTTGAAGGATATCTATGATTTCTATGCGTGTCGGATCGTCGTTTCGTCTGTCGAGGAGTGTTACATGTGTTTGGGTTCCCTCCACCGTTTAGGTCGGCCGCTCAGCCAGCGTTTCAAGGATTATATTGCTTTTCCCAAGCCCAATGGTTACCAAAGCCTCCATACGACGTTGTTGCAGCCTCCCGGTGCTTCTTCCTCATTTCCTATGGAGGTTCAGATACGTACGGCGCAGATGCATCGTGAAGCTGAGTACGGCATTGCCGCCCACTGGAGTTACAAAACGTACGGTTCTACGGCGAAGGCTATGGAACATGTGCAGTTCCAGCGTATGTTGGCCACACAGGGTTTATTGGAGGAAGAGGAAGGAGAATCGCATTTTGGCGATCACATCTATGTCCTTAGTCCCAGGGGAGATATTATTGAGTTGCCTGAGGGGGCTACTCCTTTGGATTTTGCATTTCAGGTGCATACCGATCTTGGACTCGCGTTCCGGGGTGCCCGCGTGAACGGCACGATGGTACCTATGGAGTACAAGTTGGAGAATGGTGATGTGGTTGAGATTCTCAAGCACAGGCGTCCCCAGCCGTCTTCACAATGGTTCCAGCTTCTTAAGCTCTCCGCTTCGCGTTCCAAACTGCGGCGTTTTCTGTATGCACAGAAACGTCCGGCTCTGGTTGCACAGGGGCGCGCAATGGTCAATGAGTTCTTGCGTGCACGTGCATTGCCATCTCTGGATGAAGCCCTCACTCTGCTGCGTTCTTGCGATGGCAACAAGCTTTCGTACCAGCAGCGCGAAGATATCCTCATGAAAATCGGTCAGGGTTCAGAGAGAGTGTCATCACTTCTGGAACGTGTGGATGCGTTCCGTGATTTTTTACCTCAGCCTGCAGCCCGTTCTTTGGCTCGCTCCGCAGTCGGTTCGCCGATTGTGCAGCAGCGTTCCGTTGCGGTGGCCGGGGATGAAAGTGCATCTATGCCGACCCGTTTTGCAAAGTGCTGCCGTCCCCACGAAACAAATGCACGGGCGCTGGTTGGTGTTGTGAGCCGCGCAGGGATCGTCGTTGTCCATTCTGCCGGGTGCGGTATGTTGCGTAACGCGAATCCTGAGCGCATGGTGCCCGTGCGGTGGATTTGATCTGTGTCTTGCTTTAGGCAAGGAAGCTTTCGATCAGCTTCTCCACCTTTTTTTGCCATGCGAGTTGGGCATACGCTGGCTTGCCTTGTTGGTACTGCTCACGCAGCTGGGTTCGTTGTTCTTCTGACAGTGGGGCCAGGAGTGCGGCGATGTTCCGTTCCATTTCTTCTTCTGGTATGCGGATGTCTTTGTCTTCGATTAGCTGTTCTATGCCTAATCGCAATCGTAACTGTTTTTCTGCCTGTATTTGCAAATCTTTCTGCACTTCTTCTGGAGTTTTCTTCTGTGCCTGCAGCCAGTCTTGGAATTTTTTACCTTGTCTCTGTAATTGCTGTTCCATTTGCTCAATTATCGCTCCTTTTTCTTCTTCCACGAGTTCCGGCGCAAGTTCCACGACTGTTGCCTCCCGAATGGCTTCAAAGAGCTGTTCTTCCCGTCGTTTGCGTTCAATGTTCTGTTCCTGTTGCTCCATGGATCGCCGTATTCTTTCCCGGAATGCGTTGGCAGAATCAGCTTCCAGGTGCTGTTTTGCAAAATCATCGGTGAGCGCGGGTTGCTGCACTGCTTCCACTGCTTGCACTGTCACATGGAATGTTGCTTTTTTACCCTGCAGCTCCTGTGCGTGGTATTTCTCCGGAAATGTGAGTGTGAATGTTTTGCCTTTTCCCGCTTCTAGACCGATGAGTGCATCCTCAAATCCTGGGAGCAGCGTTTTACTCCCGATGACTGCCGCGTAGCTTTTTTCACGGATGCCGTGGATTTCATTACCCTCACTGTCCTGCGCCCAGAAATCCATAATGACCTGGTCGTTTTCTTTTGCAGCGCGCTCTACCTGTACAGTTTTTCGATGCTGCCTGAGTACGTACTCCACCATGCGGTCGATGTCTTTCTCATCCACTGCGGGTTTCTTGTGTTCTATTTTGATGCTATCGGGGCGTTTGACCTTGACTGCGGGTTTTTCGACGATCGTTACCTTGAGAGTGAGAGGCGTGCGGCTCATGATTTCTACTTTCGGATGGGCAATGGGATGCAGACTCTCTTTTTCTATGAGCATTTGCAGTGTTTCGGGTATGAGGTTTCGCACGGTTTCCTCCAGGAGACGGTTTTCATCGATATGTTCCCGGAGCAGTTCTTCCGGGGCTTTGCCCGGTCGAAATCCTTTGAGTTTTACATCCTGCGCTAGATTCGCCAATGCGCGGGTTTCGGCATTTTTGGTTTCTTCGCTGCCAAAACTGACCGTGCATTCAATACGGGATGCCGGGAGCCTTTTGACGGAGTGGTCTCCGGTGGTCATACGTTGCGCTTGCGCCAGTATACGAGTAATGGAGTTGCCAGGAAGATCGAAGAGTATGTGCCGATTGTTGCTCCTGTAATGAGTGTAAGCACGAACCATTTAATGCTTTCTG
>JAAYXY010000062.1 GCA_012515645.1 Candidatus Peribacteria bacterium
ATGCAATGATAGACGCAGTTGGATTGTTTCTTGAAGACGGATTTCATGATGCCATTCTAGCGAGAAGACGCCGGAAAGACTTCATCCCCCGGCTAACGCCGGGGGTTTTGCGGAGGAACTATAAAAACTGGACCCTTCTGCGTGCCGAAGGTAACGACACACCGGAATACCTTGCACATCATGTGGAAAAAACGACATACATACTCATGAAGATCTTCTATAAACCATTCACAATCGTCATCACGCGATCACAGACACACCGAAAAGATCTCACCGAGAAACTGGGAATCCCGGAAACGCGCATACGGGACCTACCACCAGGCATTGATACGGAACAATTCCATCCACGCCACAAAAACCCCGCAATATGGAAACAATTCGGAATACCTGACAATGCAATAAAGATACTGCACGTCGGCCGGGTCAGCATGGAGAAGAATATGGATTTGCTGGTGGAAATTTGGCAACGCATACAGGCACAGAGACGCATGACAGACCCACACATCGCCCTCGTAATGGTAGGCACGGGTGAAATGGAACAAGAATTCATCACCAAAACCGGCGGAAAACACGTCTACATGTTGGGCGCACAGTATGGAGAAACACTCTCCGCTCTCTACGCATCGGCCGATGTGTTCGTCTTCCCATCAACAACGGAAACATTGGGGCAAGTGGGTATGGAAGCAAGTGCTTCCGGTCTGCCCGTGCTCGTCACGGACCAGGGAGGACCACAATCGTACGTACGCGATGGTGGAACAGGATACGTGCTCGCAGGCAACGAACCTGATATGTGGGCAGACACGCTGCTGCGCCTAGCACGCGAACCCCAGCTGCGGCAACGCATGGGCAACAACGCACATCAATACATGGAACAACGCAACATTGGCAAAACATTCGCGCAATATTGGGAAATCCATCGGGAAGCGACAGCACTCTCGCAACAGAAAACATACGCACAGCCAACCGTACACAGAAACCTGCCTGCCATAAAAACGCGCAGACCGTATACACGCGGATCGTTGCTGCTCTCCGACTACCATGGAGGCAAACAGCAACCCGAACACAAAACGTACAAGCACAGAGCACTCGAAAAGATGCTGGAATACGCAAAGGAAAACACTCTGGCAGTGGTCTATGGAGGAGACATGGGCGACAGACGTTCTCATGTCCGGGATGCCCGCACAGATATGGAGATACTGCGCCGCTGGTCCAAACACATGACAGAAGCACCTGTCTACATATACGGAAACCACGACCATGATTTCTCGGCACATGAGCTGCAAGACCTCATGGGCAATGTGCACATTGCCCCAGGACTGGTGCACACAGACTCGCGCAGCGGCATAGCATGTACGCACGGACATGTACTGGAGCTCACAGGTATAGAACAGGTACTCCAGGAATCCACAACACCACAAGACGTGCTGCACAAACTGCAACCACAGTATCTGGAAGCAGACCTGCAATGGTTCAGAATCAAGTACGATATAGCGGAACTGGCCGTGGAAGCGCTGCACCGTTGGCATCTGCACGGCATAGAAGATGCATGGGAAGCGCTCCTGTACAGCACACGGAAAACCCGGGCTACATGTGCAGACGCACTTGCAGTGCTGTCGCCGAATACAATCGTGCAACGCATCGCAGACATCATCGATTTTCACAACAATCACCAAATCGCGGCAAAGCTGGGCAGCCTACTGCATGCATGGGCCATCGCCGCAGGCCACACACACGCACCGGGTATCTGGCGTGCACACAACCGGAGCGGAACACGGCTCATCGGCAACTGCGGCAGTTTCGTGAGCCGGGAAGACTCGCCGACATGCATCGTGGCAGCATATCCGGACATGTACCTGCTCGAATATGACGAAGACAGCGATATGCTCACAATGCGGCAACACGAATCATTGACACGCGCAGAAATGGAAGAGCACGAGGCATCTCTAAACCGCAGCACCATACTTACGGCAGTACCGTAAGAGGATCCAGATGCACGCCGTCCTTGATGACTTCCAGATGTAGGTGCGGCCCCGTCGTCATGGGACCGGCGCCTGGCGTGCCCAGCTGGCCACCGGAAAGACCTATAATCTGCCCGGCATCCACATCATCACCGGATGCAACGTATATTTCCAGCATGTGACCGTAGAGCGTCGCATACCCACCACGATGCCCGATGAGAATGTAGGAGTACCCGGAATGCCCGCCATACTGCACGTAGTGTACGACGCCATCCGCAGCGCTGCGTACAGGGCTACCCTGAGGCTGTGCAATATCGATGGCTTTGTGCGGAATACCGAAGAACGCCTGGTATCCGCTATCCAGGAACGTGGCAGTAAGACGGCCGACCACCGGCCACTGGAAACGAGGAGCAGCAGGAACAGCGCTGCGTTGAGAAAGGAGTCCTTTGGCAATCAGGGCGCCTTCTGCGCGTTCCCGGATACGTTCATCATACTCTGCGAGCGATGACTGCATCTGCCGGATACGCTCCTCCACGGCAGCAACGATGCGCCGTATTTCTTCCAAACGCGCATCGCTGAGAGCAATTTTCTCCCTGGCTGCGTCGATTGCCGCCAATCCCGCATGGTACGCATCAAGAGCATCCTCATACGCAATGTGCACCGCATCCAGCTCCTCCGCAAAATGTTCCATGCCCCAAAGGGAAACCATAGTACGCATGCGCAAATGGCCCAGCGTACGGTAACGCAGCCTCTCCTCGAGACCATATACCATCGGTGTATCCGGCGCACCCGAGAAGTGCGCCAACAAAACAGCAATAGACGGGCCGGGGACATGTCCCAACACCATATGCGCCCTTGCGTACTGCCGCATCGCCTCCTGCACCTGTACCAACTGCCCGTCGAGGAACACACGGAGCGCAGCCGTATCCACAGGATCAATACCGTAACGCTGCTGATACTGCTCTCGCTCCGCAAGCTTCCGCGCATATGCCAGACGCGCATCAAGTTTGCGTTGTCCAAGAATGCGCAACGCTTGCTCCGCCTGCGCCAATTCCTCCTCGCCCTCGGCACGCTGCGCGGCGATGCCAGGCAGAGAGCGCGTCGCAGTCGCGGATTGATGAACAGCACCCTGCAGCGCATCAATATGCGCTTCGCGTTGCAACGCGTCGGCAGCGGGATCCAGGGATGGCAACGTCGCACGCAACGAAATCGGCGCAAAGATCCCCAAGGATGCCAGGATGCAGCTGCCTGCACCGGTGAAAAGCACTGTACGGATGCGAAGAGAAATATGCATGTGTGTAATAAATTATTATAGAATAATATCTTGATTTTAGCAAATATGTGCAAAAACGCGCGACAGGCGGAGCACATGGACTATGGACGATAGTAGAGATTTTGCTTCCGTCTCTGGTATGATGGGACTTCCAATGATTGTACGCCTCTGTGGCACCCTGCATCGGCTTCAGGAAGACAAAGCCATTGTCGATGTACAGGGTGTGGGATACCTGGTGACAGTCGGAAGCGACACATGGGAAGGCAAGAATGACGGAAAGGAAGTGACACTGTGGATTTACACCTACGTGCGGGAAGACCGCCTAGATCTCTTTGGGTTCCGCACCCGGGAACAGCGCGCATTTTTTGAGCTGCTGCTGCAACAATCCGGCATCGGCCCCAAAGTGGCGTTGGAGTTATGCGCCGTACCCGGAGAACTGCTACTCCATGCCCTGCACCAACAGGACGCATCGCTGCTGGGAACAGTGAAGGGCATTGGACCCAAGCGAGCAGCCAAATTGCTGCTGGAACTCAAATCGATTGCGGAAGCGCACCCCGAAGTATTCGGCAGTGCGATGCGCGGCGACGGGGCAAAACAAGCACAGGAGTACGATGAAGACGCAGTCGCAGCACTGCAAGCACTGGGCTACGACACGCCAACCATCTTCGCAGCACTCAAGAACACTGCAGGCGCGGCAGCAACCACCGAAGAACGTGTTTCCGCAGCACTTCGTTCCCTCTAGGTTCATGCTGACTCTCGATATTTCCGGCACACTGGCAAAGTCCATTACACCTTCCAAAGGCATACCCGAGCAGGAATTCACAGGGCTAAAAACCAGCATGAAACGCTACATCGAAGACTGGCTCAAAGAGCGGCAAGCCGGGGAACATGCGTGGTCGATGGATCCATACGACAAGCGCGTACTCAAGCAGGTCAAAGACATTGCCGCTTTTGCAAAAGCCGAACGCATCCGTACGGTCATATGGATCGGCATCGGCGGTTCAGGACTGGGCCCCCAGGTCATCCAGGAATTTTTGGAAGGACCAGAAACGGTACAATTCATGCTCTTAGACAGCATAGATCCGGCAATCCTGGCGCTCTCTATGGAAGTCGTTGACTGGAAGAGAGCGATGGTGATCGTCACCAGCAAATCGGGAGGGACGCTCGAACCCATGAGTATTTTCTTCCTGTGCTACGAACAGCTCAAAAAGGCACGCGGCGCCAAAGCACCGCAGTACACGATTGCGATTACCGATCCTCATACAGGTCCACTACGCAGCTTTGCGCTGGAAGAAAGCATCGAGATGCTCCCAATCCCGCCCACAGTCGGGGGCCGGTATTCCATTTTCACGCCCGTCGGGCTGCTGCCCGTCGCACTGCTGGGCAGCAATGTGGACGCATTCTTGCGCGGCGCCAAGGAAATGGATACCCGCTGCCAGGCACTGGATTTGATGCAAAACCCCGCCGCACTCCTGGCAGCAACGCAATTCCTGCTAGAATCCAAGCGGGACTATACCGTGCGCGTCATTATGCCGTACGCACAGCGTCTGGAATCCCTGGGTCGCTGGAACCAGCAGCTCATTGCAGAAAGCTTGGGAAAACAGGAATTGCACAATCCCGTGCCGCTGGCAGCCATCGGCACGCAAGACCAGCACTCACTGCTGCAACAGTGGATGGAAGGCCCGCGTATATGCTGGCACCTCTTCATACGTGAAGAAGAGAAAGTACACCTCACAGTGCCGCAGGCAGTGGAAGAATCCTTTCAGTACATTGCAGGCAAGAGCTTCGGCACGTTGCTGGATGCGTGCTACGCGGGCACCAGCCAGGCGCTCACGCAGGCAAAACGGCCTCATGCCACTATAACGCTGAGCACGCTGGATGAACACCATCTGGGCGAACTCTTCTTCCTGCTCATGACTGAAGTAGTGCTACTGGGCAAGTTGTACCGAATTAATCCGTACGGGCAGCCGGGAGTGGAAGCAGGAAAGAACATCACGAAAGCACTGCTGCACGGAGACAGTGAATAAAAAAAAGAGGAGAATACAAATGTGTGAAGCACCTAACAATACGATGAAAGAGTATTTTCACAACGCCAACATCTACCGTACACTGTGCATAGAACATCCCTTCCCCCACTCACCATGGCGCAAGCAATCTCCGACGCAGAATTCCAACAGGAAGTCCTCCAGTCCGATATTCCCGTACTCGTAGACTTCTGGGCAAGCTGGTGCGGACCCTGCAAATCCATGCTCCCAATCGTAGAAGAACTGTCTGGCGAATACGAAGGCAAAGTAAAAATCGTCAAACTGAATATTGATGAAAATATCGAAACCGCCGGGCAGTACAGCGTCATGAGCATCCCCACGTTCATCCTCTTCAAAGGCGGCGAGCCGGTAAAGACAATCGTGGGCATGCAAACCAAAGAAGCGATGCAGCAGGAACTGGATGCCGTTGCGTAAGCGCATGGGCACCTCC
>JAAYXY010000063.1 GCA_012515645.1 Candidatus Peribacteria bacterium
AGGGAAAATGCTTTCTATCATGCAAATGGTGACCATGATCCGCAGCGCGTGCTCGCGGAATTCCTCCGAGGCGGTGTTCCGGGAGAATCGTTGGGAACGGATCAGAATCTGAACGTTGCAAAAGATATTGCAGACGGGAGAAAGAATATATTCCAGACACTTTCGCACGGGATGGCGGGGTTCCTGCGGCGGGGATAGAGCGGCTATACGCCCCGGAGCAAATTGCTATCACGTATTGTAGGCACGTGGTACACTTTCTGTTCAATGGTGCTTACATCGTTGCAACAGCAGTTTCGCAAGAGCGTCAATGCTCTGCCTGCTGCCGAACATAAACGTGTTTTAGAGGCGTTGGATGATGCGATTGCCTGGCATGACGGTCAGAAGCGCAATAGCGGCGAACCGTATGTTATCCATCCGATTACTGTGGCCATGGATCTGGTAGAGTTGGATGCACCATCAGATATTCTCATCGCGGCGCTTTTGCATGATGTCGTGGAAGACAATCGGGCGACTCTTGCTGATGTGCGCGGCAAGTATGGCGACACGGTTGCTAAATTGGTGGATGGCGTCACCAAACTCACGAAGAGCAGGTACGAAGGGCATCGCGCGGAACGACAGGTGGCATCGCTGCGCAAGATGTTGCTCTCTGCGCACGATGATTTGCGCATCATTCTCATTAAACTCGCTGACAGGCGGCACAATATCAGAACGCTGGATATATTTCCGGAGAACAAGCAGAAGCGCATCGCTCACGAAACACTGGACATATATGTGCCGTTCGCTCGCATGATGGGGTTATGGGATTTGAAGCAGGAGTTGGAGAACAGTTGTTTCCCGATTGTGTATCCGGAAGAGTCGGCCGTATGGAAGCAGGCAATACAGGAAAGGCGTGAAGATCTGCAGCCGGAACGTGAGGAATTCGTACACAACATCAATGCTCATACGTCGCAGAATGTAGAGGCGTCGCTGCATGTGATGACGGATTACGAGGTCTATAGGAAATTAGAAGGAAACAGTGCATTGCTGCAGAGGAGCAACAATATGGATTCCGTGAACATTGTTGTGGATGCGCAGAAGTCCGTGGACTGTTACAGAGTTCTCGGAGATATTCATACGCAGTACGTGGTGCGCTCAACCGTATTTCGGGATTACATCAGCATACCCCAGTCCAATGGATACCAAGCTCTACACACCACAGTATTCCTCTCGCACAAGCACGAGTTGCGCCTGCGTATCCAGACGCGTGCGATGCACGAACATACGATGCGACGTAAGGTGACAGCGTGGGGCGATCATGAAGAAAAAAATGTCTATCAATCTTTGCAGCATTTACATGTGGCACCTGCCGATACGCCGAGCCAGTACTTGGAGGATTTGAAACAGGGAGTGCTGGCTAAACGCATCAATGTCTTCACGAGTTCAGGCATGGTCCTTTCCCTGCCCGAAGGGGCGACGGGCATTGACTTCGCTTTCGCTTCCAGCCCGGACCAGATTCCGTATCTCTCCGGAATACGCATCGACGGAGAGCTCCTGGATGTCACGCATGTACTAAAAGACGGCGATACAGTAGAACTCGTGTGGCAGAACCAGGGCGCTGTGTTGCGTATGACGTGGCTAGAGAAGGTCAAATCTGTTGCGGCACGTGAGCGTTTGCGAAAATCGCTCAAGCGTGCGCCGCCATCCCGTCGTAAAGAGTACGGCAGTGAAATATTGCAGATGGAATTGCAGAAACGGCGGCTGCCCATCTGGCCCGTTTTCCATGTGCCTGCGATCAAATCACGTCTCGTGGCGCAAGTGCATAAAGGTTCTTTTGGAGACATGCTCATGGATATGGGGAGCGGCTCTCTGGCGGTGCATACGGTCGTGAGTGCATACGAAGAACTCATTCGTGATCCGCAGGGGATTGCGGTGCGCCTGCTCAAGTGGCTGCACTTGATCCCGCGTACACGTGTGCTGAATAGGGAAGCGGCGCTGATCGATATAGAAATCTATGCACAGGACAGAACGGGTCTGGTGTACGATATTTCACGTTGTATAGCGGAACGCGGCATCAACATGTCACGTTTTACAGCGTATGCATTGCCTGCGAAGGGAGCGATGTACAAAATCCAGCTGGAATGCGAGAGTTTCGAGCAATTCAGTGAACT